>CAIZGT010000083.1 GCA_903932545.1 uncultured Rhodospirillales bacterium | reverse complement strand
TTCTGTGGCTTCACCGCCTCAGGCAGCACCCTCAAGCGCGTCTCGCGCGAACGCCCCGCCGCGCCCATCATCGGCCTCACACCCAACATCGCCATCGCCCGCCGCCTCGCCGTGGTCTGGGGCGTGCATGCCCTGGCCACCGCCCAAGCCAACACCATGACCGAAACCGTCTCGCGTTGCAGCAAGGTGGCGCTGCAAGAGGGGTTCGCCAAGCATGGCCAAGATGTGGTGGTGCTGGCCGGCGTCCCGTTCGGCCAACCCGGCACCACCAACGCGCTGCGCGTGGCACGGGTAAAGTAACCGCCCCACACCGCCACAGCCGCACACTTTGCACAGCCTCAATAAGCCGCTAGCATCCTCCCAAAATGGGGGAAACAAACATGAAGTCATGGACTTACATGGCAACCGCGCTGGCCTTCGTCTGCTCTGCCAGCGCAGCACACGCCGCCGTCACCAAGCTCGACATCACCACCAAGCAGCCCTACGGCAGCTTCGAGGCCGGGGATTACGTGCGCTGGGACGGCAAAATCACCGGCGAATTGCCGCCAACGCCCGGCCTGATCCCCGACATCGAAAAAGCCACCCGCAACACGCGCGGCCTGGTGGAATATTCCGCCCGCATCATCCTGTTCCTGCCAACCGATGCCGCCAAAGCGAACGGCACACTGCTGGTTGATGTCCCCAATCGCGGCAAAGCCTACGCCAACGCGCTATATAACTCGCCCCACTTGCTGCCCCAGCTTTCCGGCAACACCGACGCCAACACCGGCTTCCTCGAAGACCACGGCTTCGCAGCCGCCGAAGTCTATTGGGAGCTCGGCCAAGGTGCCGATCTGCCCAGCTTCACCGATCCCGACGGCAAGAAGCGCTTCGTCGAAGGTGTCGGTTTCGCCATCGTGCGCGACGCCGCCGATTTCCTCGCCCATGCCGCGCATGACAGCACAGGCACCGCCAACCCGTTGGCCGGGCAAATCAGCCGCGTGCTGGCATCCGGCAAGTCCCAAGATGGCCGCTTCCTCAAAACCTTCCTGCTCAACGGCTTCAACGTCGTCGATGGCCATCGCGTGTTTGACGGCATGCATGTCTTCGTCTCCGGCGCCGGATTGCTGCCCATCCTGCGCTCCGGCACCGGCCCAGGATCCAGTGCCGATGGCGCACCGAATTTCGCCGATGTCGAATTCCCCAACGTGCATGACGGCCTGCTGACCATCGGTGACATCATCGCCAAGGTGGAATCACGCGGGGAAGTGCCGCCGAAAATGCTGCTGCTCAACTCCACCACCGATTACTTCTCCATCCGCGCCTCCCTCGGCCGCACCGGCGCCCAAGGCACCGCCGATCTGCCCCTGCCCGCCAATGTGCGCATGTATGATGTCGCGGGCGGTTCCCACGCCACCGTGCCGAAAGCCGATGACTGCACCCTGCCGCCGAGCAAGCTCGATTGGACGCCGATCAACCGCGCCACCCTGCTGCGCCTGGATCAATGGGTCGCCCGCAACACCGCCCCGCCGCCCACCACGCTCATGCCGCTGACCAACGCAACCGGGCAGGCGGACGTCTTGCAACTGCCCAAGAACCTGCCCAAAGCCACCATCCAAGTCCCGCAGCGTGATGCAGACGGCAACATGATCGGCGGCGTTCGCCTGCCCGACATCGCCGCACCGCTCGGCGTGCACGCCATACAAAACGCGCCGCTGACCAATTTCAGCTGCTCGCTGGTCGGTGCCTATCGCGCCTTCGACAAAGCCAAACTGGCTGCGCTCTACAAAGATCAGGCCGATTACCTCAACCACGTCCGCGTCGCCGCCCGCGCAGTGCAAGCCCAGGGCTTCCTGTTGCCCGAAGACGCCGCCGTGATCATCAACGCCGCCGCTGAAACCCCGATCTTCAGCGCACCCGCGGCCAGCGGGCCACCGCGATGATCTAATTCGTCGTCCGCAAACTCACATCCGGCAGGCCAATCGTCGCGGCCAACGCCAGCGCCACCAACACAGCACAAGCGATGAAGGCCGCATGAAACGCAAACGTCAGCGCGTCATGCGCGCCGGCCATCAGCACTGGGTCAAGCACCGTCGCAGCACCCTCCGCCCCGCGCAACGCGCCCAGATGCAGCGTGCTGGGCAGCCCCGCCCGACGCACCGCGCCGTCAAACTGGCCAGACAGCACCACCCCCGCCAGCGTGCTGCCCAATGCGCCACCCATCGAGCGCAGGAACAAAAACGCGCCGGTTGCCGCCCCCACATCACGCCGCTCGGCCGCGTTTTGGATGTTCACCAGCACGCACGGCATCACCAGCCCAATACCCAAGCCCACCGCGAACATCAGTACAGCGACGAGCCAGAGCGGGGTGGCACCACCGATAAACGCCAGTGCCACAAATCCCGCCAGCCCCACAATCAGCCCCCATTGGATCAACCGCTTCACCCGCCCAATTCGCCGTGCAATCTGCCCGCCAGAGAACGCGCCCACGCAGGTTGCGGCCAGAAACGGCACAATCAACGTGCCGGACAGCGAGGCATCCGCCCCGCTGGTCAGCTGAAAATACAACGGCAACAGAAACGTCGCGCCAAACATCGCGCCCGCGTTGAGTGAGGCCAGCGCAACCCCTCGGCTGAACACCGTGTTGGCGAACAACCGTGGCGGCATCAACGGCTCAGCCGCCCGGCGCTCCTGCCACACGAGCAACGCCAACAGCACCAGGCTCGCAGCACCCAGCCCCAGAATTTCCGGCGACAACCAAGCGTAATCGCCACCGCCCCAACTCAACACCAACAAGCTCGTGGTGGTGCAACCCGCCAAAAGGGCCGCGCCCAGATAGTCGATACGCGATTTGCGGGGCGTCACTTTCAGCATCTTCAACGCCCGACTCGACAGCATAAAGGCAGCGATGCCAATCGGCAGGTTGACCCAGAAAATCCAACGCCATGAGAAATCATCCGTCACCCAACCACCAATAATCGGCCCGGCCACGCTCGCAACGCCCCAAGTTCCAGCCATGTAGCCCTGATAGCGTCCACGCTCACGCGGTGAGACCACATCGGCAATCGCCGCCTGCGCCATCGACATCAGCCCCGCCCCGCCCAAGCCCTGCAACGCGCGCGCGAGGATGAGTTGCATCAGGCTTTGCGCAAATCCGCACAGCATCGACGCTCCCACGAAGATCACAATCGCGGGTAATAACAGTGCCCGCCTGCCGTAAATGTCGGACAATTTGCCGTAAATCGGCGTGGCAACGGTGGAGGTCAGCAGATACGCGGTCACGATCCAGGCCAGATGATCAAAGCCGTTCAGATCGGATGCAATCGCAGGAACCGCCGGAATAACAACGGTTTGGTCGATGGCAGCCAGGAACAGGCAGAGCAGAATGCCAATAATCACCTGGCGTATCTGTTCATGCGTGAACACAACCGGCACCTCGTCGGCCTGCGCCGATATGCTGCTTGGGTCGTGCGAGGGAGAGACGTCCATGCCGTCCGCCTTTATGTTCGGGAGCGCAAATCTCCCATAATTGATCATCTGGTATCATCAACTGCGATACAACACAGGGCGGTGTTGTGCATGGCCCCCATCCGAATTCTGGCGGGCGATTCATCTTTGATTAAACACTGCGGGTTATCTTCGTAGCCAGATCCATAAGTGTAGGCAAAAAGCCGATGACGGTAGTGTTGATACAGCCAACCCGCCCACAAGTTCCCGAGCCTCAGGCCCGGCCCGAAGCGTTGGACGCCGCCTCGCGCGCGGATATGGCCACCGCCTTGGCCGAAGCGCTCGAATGCGGGTTGGTGCGCGCGGTGTATCAGCCCAAAATCAACCTGCGAGACATGGCCCTCACCGGCGTTGAAGCCCTCGCCCGCTGGGACAGTCCGGTGTTCGGCACCGTACCGCCGGATGTGTTTATCCCTCTGGCCGAGCAATTCGGCCTCATCGAAAACCTCACCGCGCAAATTCTAGAGCACGCCTTGGCAACCTGCGGCCGATTGCGCCTGCACGTGCCGGAGTTGACAGTGGCGGTGAATATTTCCCCCCTTCTGTTGCACGGCGATCGTCTGGTCGCGCTGATTGACGCAGCTTTGATCAAATCCGGCATGCCGCCAGAATGCTTGGTGGCCGAGATCACCGAAAGCCGCGCAATTGACAACGAAACGGCGGCGCGCATTGCGTTGAGTGAGTTGCGCAAACGCGGCATCGGCTGCGCGATCGACGATTTCGGCACCGGCCATGCCTCATTGCTCAGCCTGTTGCGCATGCCGTTCAACGAATTGAAAATCGACCGTGCCTTCATCAGCCGCATGCACACTGATGAGGCCGGGGCGATCATTCGCGCCACCCTAAACCTCGCCCGCGAAATGCGCCTGCATGTGGTGGCGGAGGGGATCGAGACCGAAGGCACCGAAACCCTGCTCCGCGATCTCGGCTGCACCACCGGCCAAGGTTACCGTTACGGCCACCCCGAACAAATCGAAACCCTGCTCGCCAGCCTCAAATCACGCATGCACTGAACCACTTGTTTAAGCCTCAGGCTCAAATTTCAACGCGGCCCCGTTGATACAAAACCGCGCCCCGGTCGGCGCAGGCCCATCTGGAAACACGTGCCCCAGATGTCCCTCGCAGCGTGCGCAATGCACTTCTGTGCGGGTCATGAAATGGCTGCGATCCGTCGTGGTCTCCACCGCCTCATCCATCGCCGCCCAAAAGCTCGGCCAGCCGGAGCCGCTCTCATATTTGGTCGCTGAACTGAACAGCGCCTGGCCACAGCCCGCGCAGATAAACCGACCCTCGCGCTTCTCGTAATTCAGCGGCGATGTGCCTGCTCGCTCGGTGCCATGCTTGCGCAGAATCCGATACGCATCAGCATCCAGCCGCGCCTGCCACTCCGCCTCACTGATCAGGTTTGGGGCGATCTCAAATCTATCGTCAGCCATGTATGCCTCCCTAGCACCACATCTGATCTGCGGATGCCAAGGGCTGCTGTCAATTGCCGGGCTGCTGATAGATATCGGCGAAGAAATAGTCCTTCCAGCTCGTGGGCCGGGTTTTCAGCACATGCGTATCCGCCATGTGCAGCGCAGTGGCCATCGTGCCAACCGGGATCAGATTGTAGAACATGTCCGGCTGCGTGATCATCGCCGTCAGACCGTCGAGCGAAGTTTTATCGCCCGACATTTCCGCATAGATCGCGCAAGCCTCGCGAGGGTGGGCGGCAATGAAATCCTGCGCCGCGCGCGCGGCTTCGAGGAAAATCGCCACAGTTTTCGGGTTCTCGTCATGAAACTTGGTCATGCCGAAATACACCGCATTGCTAAGCGGCCCGCCCAATATCTCGGTGGACGTGATCACCACATGCGCGCCCGGCAGTTTCGCTTCTTGCTGCTGAAACGGCGATCCGGAGAAATGCCCATTCAGCCCAGAGCCGCCCGAGCCCAACGCCGCCATCGCGTCCGGATGGCCGAGCGTGGTGGTGTATTGGTCCAGCCGCGCAAATTGATCATCGCCATAGAGCTTGCGGGCGGCCATCTGCAACAAAATCGCCTGGCTCGAAATCTTCACCGTCGGCACCGCAATCCGGTCTGCCGAGGTCAGATCCGCCAAGGTTTTCACCTTCGGATCGGTGCTGATCAACCACATCGGCGTCGCCGAAGACGAGGCAAACCCCTTCACCCCGCCCTTGGTGCGATCCCACAGCAGCAGCATGTTGGAAACGCCCGTCGTTACCACGTCCACGTTACCCGACAGCAGCGCATCGGTTGCCGCGCCGCCCCCGCCGAAAATCGAATAGCTCGCCTTAAAGCCTGGCACACCAGCCTTGGCCGCCGCTTGTTCAATCATCTTCTCGTGGCGCATCACCACCACCGGCAAATAGATAATGCCCGGTTGATAAGTGATGCGGATTTCGTTGACTTCGCTGCGTGCAGGCTGGCTGATCAACGCCACCAAAACCAACGCTGCCGCCATTGCGGCGTGCTTGAAGCGCATTGTGGTTTCCCCCATTTTTCATCAGCCTATCCCTGCCGTGCCGGGTGGACAAGATGCGACTTCTGCCCGAAGACTGACACCAAAAGGGGTGGGATCGAATGAACGAGACATTGCTCGATGTGCGGGGTGTGACGCTGCAATACAAAACCACGCAAAGCGTGGTAACGGCCACACATCGGGTCAGCTTTTCCGTTCATTCCGGCGACCGCTTCGTCCTGCTCGGCCCCTCCGGTTGCGGCAAATCCTCCCTGCTCAAAGCAGTTGGCGGCTATCTGCCCACCACCGAGGGCGACATCATGCTAAACGGCCACCGCGTCACCGGGCCGGGGCCAGACCGGATGATGGTGTTTCAGGAATTCGACCAATTGCTGCCCTGGAAAACCGTCATCCAGAACGTGGTATTCCCCCTTCTCGCCACCGGCCGCCTGTCGCGCAAAGAGGCCACCGAAAAAGCGCGCCATTACATCAACATGGTCGGCCTCACCCGCGCGGTGGATGCCTATCCGCACACGCTCTCCGGCGGCATGAAGCAGCGCGTGGCCATTGCACGCGGCATGGCGATGGAGCCCAAAATCCTGCTGATGGACGAACCCTTCGCCGCACTCGACGCCCTCACCCGCCGGACCATGCAAGACGAATTGCTCCGCCTGTGGGACGATACGCGCTTCACCGTGCTGTTCGTCACCCACTCCATCAACGAGGCCATCCGCATCGGCACCCGCATTCTGCTACTCTCTCCGCATCCCGGCCAAGTTCGCGCCGAGATGAATTCCACTGATGACCCGGCGCGCATTGGTGAGCTTGAGACGCAAATCCACGACCTGCTGTTCGCCTGAGGGAGACGCACATGACCGCCACCAACCCCCTCGCCCCACCGCGCGCCGACCAATTTTATGAGGTCGAGCATTTCTCCGGCGCTGCCTCCGTCGAGCGCCCCATCTCCGCCTGGGAAAAACTGTGGAATCGCGGCTGGCTGCGCAAATGCCTGATCATCGCCGCCCTGTGCACGATCTGGCAAATCTACGGCACGTTGTCGGACAACACTTTGCTGTTCCCCTCGTTCACCGAGACGATGGACGCCTTCATCGAAAACGTGGCAAACGGCCGCCTGCCCGCCCGCGCCTGGGCGTCCCTCCAAGTCCTTTTGATGGGCTACGCGGTGGGGGCCGGGTTGGCCACATTGCTCTCAGTGATGGCGATCACCACCCGCATCGGCAATGATTTCCTCGAAACCCTTACCTCGATGTTCAACCCGCTGCCCGCCATCGCCCTGCTCCCGCTCGCGCTGCTGTGGTTCGGCCTCGGCGTCGGCAGCCTGATTTTTGTCTTGGTGCATTCGGTGCTGTGGGTGGTGGCGCTGAATATGCATGCCGGTTTCATGGGCGTGTCTCCCACCTTGCGGATGGTGGGGCGCAATTATGGGCTGAACGGTGTGAGCTATGTGATGAAAATCCTGGTGCCGGCGGCATTCCCCTCCATCCTGACGGGCATGAAAGTCGGCTGGGCCTTCGCATGGCGCACCCTGATCGCCGCTGAGTTGGTGTTCGGCGTCAGTTCCGGCCAAGGTGGCTTGGGCTGGTTCATCTTTGAGAACAAGAACCAGCTCGAAATCCCCGCGGTGTTCGCCGGGCTGTTGACGGTGATTATGATCGGGCTGGCAATGGAAAATCTCGTCTTCCGTTGGATCGAACGGCGCACCGTCCGGCGATGGGGGATGCAGCATTAGCCGCCTCCCGATCCCGGCCAGCTTCCGCGCGTTCATTCTGGCGTCAAGCTTCGTGCGATTCAGTTCGGCAGGGCTGTCCGTGCTGCTCGGCTACCATCTGTATGAATTGACCCATGACCCGCTCAGCCTCGGCTGGCTCGGGCTGGCGCAGGCGGTGCCCGCCATCGGCTTGGTGCTGTTCGGCGGTGTGGTGGCCGATCGGTTCAGCCGACAGCGCGTGGCGCTGGTGGGCCGCGCGATCTATGCCGCTTTGTGCGGCTTGCTGGCGCTCACCTCAACAATCGGCGGCCACAGCGCCGTGCTCGGCATTTATGCGGTCGGCTTCCTGATCGGCTGCGCCTCCGCCTTCATCACCCCGGCCAATCAGGGCTTGGAGACCGATGAACTCCCCGACGGCAACGCCCTGCGCGCCGCCTCAATGCTGTCATCCGCCGGGCAAGCCTGCATGCTGCTCGGCCCGGTCTCCGCGAGCTTCCTGTTTGGCGCAACCGGCCCAGGCGTCACCTATCTGGTGCTGGCCATAGGCTTTGCGCTTTCGGGTATCATCCTCGCCCGCGCCGTGCCGCCACGTCCGCCGCATGGGGTGGAGCGCGGACAAAGCGTGCTCGCGCGGATCAGCGAGGGGCTGCATTATGTGCTGAACGATCAGATTCTGGTCGGCTCAATGGCGCTCGACCTGTTCGCGGTGTTCTTTGGCGGAGCGACGGCGCTGTTGCCGATTTTCGCCAGCGACATTTTGCATGTCGGCCCCACCGGCTTCGGACTGTTGCGCTCAGCGATGGCCATCGGCTCACTCGCCGCCATGCTCATTGCGGTTCGTTATCCGCCGAAACGCTATGCCGGGCTGGTGTTTCACGGCGTGATCGCAGGCTTCGGCATCGCCATCATCACCTTCGCCCTCTCCCGTAATTTCGCGCTCTCCTTCGTGGCTTTGCTGCTGGCGGGAATGTGTGACGGCACTTCGGTTGTGGTGCGCCGCGCGATCTTGCGCCTCGCCGCCCCTGGTGCCATGCGCGGACGCATCACGGCGGTGCGGATGGTGTTCATCAGCTCGTCCAACGAATTGGGCGATTTTGAGAGCGGCATGCTTGCCGGCGCCATCGGCGCGGTGCCTGCGGTGTGGGTGGGGGGCGTGGTCACCCTAGCGGTGGTCGCCCTCACCGCATGGCGCGCGCCGAAACTGCGGGCGCTGGACCTGAGCGCGTTGGAGCACTCAGGCGCTGGCTGAGATTAGTCTTTCTCGATTGTGCATTGTAGCGGGTGCTGGTTCTGCCGCGCCAGATCCATCACCTGGGTAACTTTGGTTTCTGCCACTTCATAGGTGAACACCCCGCACACCCCCACGCCCCTGCGATGGACGTGCAGCATAATCCGCGTCGATTCCTCGCGGGTTTTGCTAAAGAAGCGTTCCAGCACATGCACGACGAATTCCATCGGCGTGTAA
>CAIZGT010000082.1 GCA_903932545.1 uncultured Rhodospirillales bacterium | reverse complement strand
TGTCTGTGGGCTTCATGCTGATGGCGCTGCTTTGGACTTCGCCTGGTTCGGCACAATCTGCCTCGGATCGTGCGGCGATTGAGGCGGTGATTGGCGCGCAATTGCAGGCGTTCGCGCATGATGACGCGGAACGCGCGTTTGGTTACGCGGCACCGGGCATTCAACAGCAATTCGGCACGGCGGATTATTTCCTCACGATGGTGGAGCGCGGCTATCCGCCGGTGTATCGCCCCCGATCCAGCCGGTTTGCCGGGCTGAAGGTGGAGGATGGCGAGATTGTTGAGACGGTGAACTTGATCGGCCCCGATGGCGCTGCGTGGACGGCGCTGTATTCGATGGAACAACAACCGGATGGGGGCTGGAAGATCAGCGGGTGTCGGTTGGTGAAGGCGGAGGAGGTTGGGGCTTAGGGTGGTTTGATGCGGGTTTGACGAGCGCAAACGGACATTTTGCGTTACGCTTGAGCACCCCCGAGCTATGCGGACCGATATGTCCAGTATGGATCAACAATTGCACGAGCACGGCCATCGTTTGAGCCGGATCAAGCGGCGGTTGGAGTGGGAGGGGGCGTGGCCTATTCGCCAGCCATCAGCCGCTTTCGCATGAACACCCGATGTAGTCCATGCTCGACGGCTCGGTGTGTTTCGACATAACCAAGCCTCGAATAGAGTGCGATATTCTGGGTCATTGCCGCATTGGTGTAGAGCCGAATTTCGCCGTATCCGGCGGCAAGCGTTTGTTGTTCGGCGAAGTTGAGCAATAAGCGCCCATATCCCATCCCCTGTGCTGCGGGAGCGACGGCGATGTTGTCGAGCAACATGACGTCCGAGTTATGGATCAGCACCAAGCACCCCATGACCGCCCCATCCACCACCAGCACCTGCATCTGCCGTGCTGCGATCCGTTTGGCGTAGTCATCATTCATCGGGCCAGGCCGTTTGGCCGATGCGCGCGATATACGGCGTGTAGGCGGCGGCAATCATCGCCTCGATGGCCGCGAGATCAGCTTTCGTGGCGGGGCGGATCGAGATGCTCATCGTTGTCTTAGCCTCACAGACCCGCTCACACTCTCTAGACACATCATCCATCCGTGTTTGCAAGCAGCTTGCCGCAGTTCATCCCGAAGGTTGGCTGCGTCGCCTGTGGCTTTGCCCAATGGCGGCCAAAAATTGTTAATGGGTATTTTTTCCTTGAAAACCGCCCTGCGTCTGTGGCTTATAATGGCCGATGAACCACTCCCCTTCACAATCTGCGCTGAACAAAGCCGCCGCGACGTTGCGGGGCATTTGGGCTGCGCTGTGGTCGGGGTTCGGGCTGTTTGGCGCTGAGCCAGACCCGGAAGTTGTGATCGCCGATTGGGTTAGCGGGATTTTTCGCAGGCTTGAAGAACTGCTTGGGCAGTATCGGGCTGGGGAAATTGCGGCGTGTGACGGCGCTGAAGCTGGCGCGCCCATGGCCGAAGATTCTCAACAAGCGTGCATTGCGCGTGCCCGCGATCGCGCGGTTGCCCGAACGCTGTTCGTAACTTCGGCGGACGCTGAGGCAGTGATGACGCGCGCTTGCGGTGCCGCCAGCGTGGCAGAATCGTGGGACGCGCATGTTAGGCGTTTCGATACTTGGCCCGGCTTGCGCGAGGTTACGGTCCAAAATGTTGCGTGGTGTCAATTTGGTGGCCAGAAAGTGGATTTTTCTGAAAAAATGGCTTGGGGCGCGATTGAAAAGTTGTGTTCTAATTGTTCCGGTTAGTTATCGTCATTGCGAGGAGCCTTGGCGACTTAGCGATCCACCGGAAACCGAAGCGGCATTTCGATGGGTTGCTTCGTCGTTCCTCCTCGCAATGCCGGAGGGCGCAGGTGGCGGCGGTTTAAGGTTTGCGCGTCTCTCGCTCGCGCACAAACACGCTCACACTTTCAAGTCTTGCCGACCACAAGAATTGGTCCACCGGCACGCAGCTCTCCAACTTAAACCCAGCCTGCTTCAACATCAGCGCATCGCGCGCCAATGCGCCCGGATTGCAGCTGACATAGATCACGCGCTTGATCTTGGACGCGGCGATCTGCGCGGTTTGGGTCTCGGCCCCGCCATGCGGAGGATCAAGCACCACGACTTGGAAGGCGTCGATTTCCTTTGCCGAAAGCGGGCGGCGTTGCAGGTCGCGCTGTTCGATGGTCAGGCGGCCGGTTTTGCCGCTCGCATTCGCCGCTGCCTGAAGGGCGGCGCAGGCGGGGGCGTCGCCCTCGACGGCATGCACGCGCATCTTGGTGAGGATGGCGAAAGTGAGGGTGCCGCTGCCAGCATAGAGTTCGAGCACGCGGGATTTCGCGGTGGGTTTGGCGGGCAGCCCCGCCAGCACGGCGGCGATAATCGCCGCTTCGCCGGGGATGGACGCCTGCATGAACCCGCCGGGTGGGGACGTGACTTTGGTGCCGGAGAAATCCGTGATCGGCGGGCGCAGCAGAGCGGCGGTTTCGGGAATGCCGGTGTTGTGCGCCCACATCACGCGCGGCATGCCATGCTCTTGCGCAAAGGCGGCGAGGCGGGTGCGATCTACCACGCTCAACGGGCGATCAGTCCGCAGCAGCAGATCGGGGCCGGAATCGAGCAGGTTCACAATCGCCGAGCCTTCACGGCCGAGCGCGTTCAACCCGCGCAGCAGATTGCGCAGCGGCTCGATCAGCTTGAACAGTGTCTCGTGCAGGACGTGACATTCGGTGATATCGACAATCGTGGAATCCCGCGCGGTGTGCAGACCGAGCGTGACACCGCCCTGCCGCAGGCCCAGTTCGCGACGGATGGCGAGGTCCATCCGGCGGCGTTGATAGGGCGGCGTTTCCACCATCGGCGCGGGTTCGGGCTGGAAGCCAGCGCGGCGCAAGGCGGCGGTGAGGAGATTGGCTTTCCAGGCGGCGTATTCGGCGGGCGCGTAATGCTGCAACGCGCAGCCGCCGCAGATGCCGAAATGGATACAATCCGGCCTGACGCGATGCGGCGAGATTTCGACAATCTCGTCAATCGACGCAGCAAAGCCTTCGCCGCGCTTGGCGGTGGGGCGGGCGACAACGCGTTCGCCAGGGAGGGAATAGGGGACGTAAACGCGCTCGCCGGTTGGCAACTCGCCCACGCCATCGCCATCACTGCCGAGCCGCTCGATGCGGATCTCGGCAGGCTCGGGCAGTTTTAGGCTCCGAATGCTGAAAGTCCCGTCTGTGCGCGGCCGAGGATGAGGGCGTGGACGTCATGCGTGCCCTCATAGGTGTTGACCGCTTCAAGGTTCATCACATGACGGATCACATGATATTCGTCCGAAATGCCGTTGCCGCCATGCATGTCACGCGACATGCGGGCGATATCGAGCGACTTGCCGCAGGAGTTGCGCTTGACCAAGCTGATCATCTCCGGCGCGGCGCGGTGCTCGTCCATCAAGCGACCGACGCGCAGCACGGATTGCAGGCCGATGGTGATCTCGGTTTGCATATCCACCAGTTTCTTCTGGATCAGCTGGGTTTGTGCGAGCGGACGGCCAAACATGATGCGCTGCATCGTGTAATCGCGGGCTGCGTGCCAGCAGAATTCGGCCGCCCCAAGCGAGCCCCAAGCGATGCCGTAGCGCGCGCGGTTGAGGCAGGAGAACGGGCCGCGCAGGCCTTTGACGTTCAGGCGGTTGGCGTCGGGCACGAACACATCCTGCATCATGATCATGCCGGTGATCGAGGCGCGCAGGCTGAATTTGCCTTCGATTTTCGGTGCATCGAGCCCCTTCATGCCGCGTTCGAGCACGAAGCCGCGAATGTCTCCAGCGTCGTCTTTCGCCCAGACCACGAACACATCGGCGATGGGGGAGTTGGTGATCCAGGTTTTCGAGCCGTTGAGCAAATAGCCGCCATCCACCGCCTTGGCGCGGGTGCGCATCGAGGCGGGGTCGGAGCCTGCGTCTGGCTCGGTTAGGCCGAAGCAGCCGACATATTCGCCCTTCGCCATTTTCGGCAGAAAGCGGTCTTTTAACTCATCGGAGCCGTAAGCATGGATCGGGAACATTGCGAGCGAGGACTGCACCGAGAACGCCGAGCGATACCCGCTGTCCACGCGCTCAACTTCGCGCGCCATCAGACCGTAGCTGACGTAGTTCACGCCCGCGCACCCGTGGCTGTCGAGCGTGGCGCCGAGGAAGCCCATGGCCCCCATCTCGTTCATGATCTCGCGATCGAACTTTTCGTGGCGGTTGGCCATCAGCACGCGCGGGAACAGCTTTTCCTGGCAGTATTCGTGCGCCGCATCGCGGATGGCGCGTTCTTCCTCGGAAAGCTGATCGTTGAGAAGCAGAGCATCATCCCAAGTGAATTTCGGCAGCGCAGCAGATTTCTTTTCGCTGGCCGGATTGGTGATGACGTTCATGGCTTATCCCTCCGCTGTGAATTGCCCCGACATTTCGGTCATGGGAAGCACAATTTGCGCGGTCTCAGGCGCTGGGTCCAGAGAAGACGCGATCGTTTCGGCTGGTGCAGCAACGGCGGGTGCTTCAACCGGCGGCGATACCGCAACCTCCACGGGAGCGTCAGCTACAACAGGCATTTCAACAGCAACTGGTGCCTCGACCGCGACCAGCGCTTCGACAACCAGCGGCACTTCGACCACTGGCACTTCGACCACTGGCACTTCGAGCACTGGCACTTCGGCAACGCGGGTTTCAGTCACAGGCTTCTCGGCCATATTCGGTTTCTTGCGCGCGGTGATGAGCATGAAGGCCGGGATCTCGTCGCCAAAGCCCATCACGGCTGGGCCAAGATCGTCATCACGGCGGAAACGCTCGCGCCCGCCGCGCTCGTTATACGGGCGGTTGCGGTCGTTAAAGCGATCTTGCTGCTGAACAGGCTCTGCCACCCGCTCGGCCACCCGCTCGGCCGGACGCTCCGCACCGCGGTCAAACCGCGCCGGGCGCTCAGGGCGCTGGCGTGGGCCGCGATCCGTGCGTTCCGGACGCTCGCCATAGGGCATCGGTGGCAGGTCTGGTTGCGGGGCGTCGAGCGGCAGCGGGTCGGAGTTGTTCATGCGGCGGCCATTGTTGCGGTTGTCTGCGCGTGGTTCGGATTTTGGTTCAGTCCGTTCAGCACGCGGCGCGCGCTTGTCGTCTTTCTTGTCAGAGCGCGCCTTGGCTTCAGACGGCTTTGCCTCTGGCTTGCCAGCCCGGCCACGGCCACGCTTGCCGCGGCCTTCGGACCATTCAACCGGGTCGAGACCTTCAACCTGAATCAGCTCAACCTTGGCGTTGGTCAATTTCTCAATGGCTTCCACCGCGAGGCGATCATCGGGCGTGGCGAGCATGAAGGTTTTGCCTTCTTTGCCTGCGCGCCCGGTGCGACCGATGCGGTGGACGAAATCTTCAGCGTGGATCGGCACATCGAAATTGAACACATGGCTCAACCCGCCAATATCGATCCCGCGCGCGGCCACATCGGAGCAGCAAAGGAATTGCAGTTCGCCAGCCTTGAACTTCTCCAAAGTGGAGAAGCGCACCGGCTGCGCCATATCCCCATGCAACGCGCCGACCGAGAAGCCGTGGCGGGTGAGGGACTTGAACAGGATATCAACGTCTTTCTTCCGGTTACAGAAGATCAGCGCGTTCTGCACATCTTCCGAGCGGATCAGCCTGCGCAGCGCCTCGCGCTTGTCATGCTCGGCCACCATCGCCAAACGGGAGGTGATCGTGGTGGCAACCGACGCTGGCTTGGAGACGCTGATCTCTTTCGGATTTTGCAGGAACGCATCGGCCAATCGCCGAATTTCCGGCGCCATCGTGGCGGAGAAGAACAGCGTCTGCCGGTTCGGCGGCAGCATCGCCACGATCTTCTCAACGTCAGGGATGAAACCCATGTCGAGCATGCGGTCGGCTTCGTCGATCACAAGCACAGAGGTCTGCGTCAGCAGCATGCCGCCGCGCTCGAACATGTCGATCAATCGACCGGGCGTGGCAATCAGCACGTCCACACCCTTGTTGAGCAGGTCTTTCTGATCAGACATGCTCTCCCCACCGATAATCAGGGCGTGGGTGAGTTTGAGGTATTTGCCGTATTTGACAAAGTTTTCGGCCACCTGAAGCGCCAATTCGCGCGTCGGCTCCAAAATGAGCGAGCGGGGCATGCGGGCACGGGCGCGGGAGCCTTGCAGAATGTCGAGCATCGGCAGGGTGAAGCTGGCGGTTTTGCCGGTGCCGGTCTGCGCGCAGCCCAGCACGTCGCGGCCCATCAGCACGAACGGGATCGCCTG
>CAIZGT010000081.1 GCA_903932545.1 uncultured Rhodospirillales bacterium | reverse complement strand
CGTAGACCCACGGCGCCGTGACCGCAGCTTCCAGCGCCATCCCGCTCGGATCGAACACCACCGGATCGAGTGCGACCGCCAACGGCGCGACGCCGAACGTGACCGCCTTGGGCGGTGTGGCAGACAGACGCGCGCGGCTGGTGCGCCCGGCGGCGTGCTTGGCCCATAACGCCTCGGCCTTCGCCAGATCGATCGCATAGGCGATGTCGAACAACCGCAATGCGAGGATGTGGCCGTTGACGACGCGCGGGGTGGAAAGAACGGCTTGTGTTTCTATGATCTCTGCTCCAGCCAGGAGCGGGCTGCCCGGGCGGCGGCAACCGCAGTGCTGAAACAGCCTTGCAGCAGATAACCGCCGGTTGGGGCCTCCCAATCCAGCATTTCTCCGGCGGCGAATACGCCGGGACGCTGATGTAGCATGAAATCTGCGGTGATCGCGCCCCAGCGCAGCCCCCCGGCTGACGAAATCGCGCGGGCCAGCGATGCAGGCGCGGTCAGGCGGATCGGCAACGCCTTGATCAAACGTGGCAGCGGTAGATCAACGCCGCCATGCCGCGCCTCTTGCACCAGCGCCACCGCCACCGGCGGCAATCCGGCGCTGCGCAGTTGGTTGGACAACGTGCGCGAGCCGATGCCGTTGGGCAGGCTGGCTTCATCGGTGTCGGGCTTGAGGTCGATGCTGATATCGGCGTGGCCGTGGGCTGTGATGGCGTCACGCAGCGGGCCGGAGAGCGCGTAGATTGCGCCGCCTTCGATGCCCCAATCAGTGATCATCGCTTCCCCGCGCACCAGTGTTTCGCCGAATTGCACGGCAATTCGCTTCAACGGCTGACCAGCACCGCGCGCGCGGAAATGCTCGGACCAATCAACGTGAAAGCCCATGTTCGACGGCTGAAAGGCGGCGATCTCGCTGGGCGCGAAAAAGCGCTGCCAACCGCCATCCGCCCCAAGACGCGGCCATGACGCACCGCCGAGCGCCAGGATTGTCGCATCGGGGCGGAATTCGGTCTCGCCCTCAGGCGTGGTGAATGTCAGCGCGCCATCTTCGGTCCAGCCTTGCCAATCATGCCGCGTGTGCAGTTCCACACCCGCCGCGCCCAACCGCGCAAGCCATGCGCGCAGCAGGGGCGAGGCTTTCATCGCTTTGGGAAACACGCGGCCGGAGGAGCCGATGAACGTCTCCTGCCCGAGTTTGTCCGCCCAATCCCGCAGAGCTTCAGGCGGAAACGCGGTGATCGCGCGTGTCATGGACGGCGCAGCATTGCGATAATGGGCGAGGAATTCCGGCAGCGCCTCGCTGTGGGTGAGGTTCAGCCCACCGCGCCCCGCCATCAGGAATTTCCGGGCGGGGGAGGGCATGCGGTCGAAGATACTTATGTCGGCAAAGCCAGCGAGCGTCTCGGCGGCGGCAAGGCCAGCCGGGCCTGCGCCGATCACGGCGATGAGGGGTTTTTTCATCTGGCCGATGTTACCGATGAAACCCCGTCATTGCGAGGAACCCTATACCGAAACCTGCGTAGGGCGGGATCGCGGAGCGACCCCACCATTCCTTCTCGCGACTTATTCAATAACTAACCGGAACATTAAGGGCGTGAATTTACGCGCATCGCAAAACCATTTTTTGAAAATACGTATGCGGCGCGGCGTCAAAATCTGATCCTGCGCGGGGCCATGGCGCTGCTCGTGCATCGACAAATTCGGCGATACGGCG
>CAIZGT010000080.1 GCA_903932545.1 uncultured Rhodospirillales bacterium | reverse complement strand
GAGGTTGCTTCCTCGGGTGATTCCTTAGAGGAGGACGTGCCCCTTCGCACTAGGAACCTCTGCCATCTTGCAGCCGCCTCCTGGTCCACCGCACCCGCACCTGTGGCGCGCATCCAGGCCGGTTGTCCCTCGGCCGTGCGCACCTGAGACAGCACATTGAGGCCATCTCGCACCCGCAGCACGACGAGCACACCACCAGAATCGTCGTCACCTTTGTGGAGCACGGCGCCGAACCGGCCAGCGGAATTTCCCAGGCGCAGCGCCATGTCCACCCAAATGCGCGCCTTTACCCGAGCCTCAGCCATTCTTGTCACCTTCTCAAAGCTTCCGCTCTTGAAGCACATAAGCGGCCCTGTCACACATGCCTCCTGTGTCCCTCGTAAGCCAATTGAAGACATCACATGACCAAAGAACTCACCGAAGGCCAGCGCGCCTATGAAGCAAAGCGGGCCGCCAAGGCGGGCATGAGCCTGGATAAATGGCTGGTCCAGAAAGAAAAAGATCGCGCCGCAGAAGCCGCCGCACAGGCCAAGGTTCTGGCATCCGCCAAAGAGGGCGCCGTGCCGAAGAAGCCGGGCTTCTTCTCCCGCCTGATCGCCAAGGCGGAAAAGCCGCTCTGATCGGCCTCGCGCTGCATGCGGATTGGAGCATCGATCCGCGCAAACGTTGGATGAGTTTGGCACGACCGCACGGCACCGGATGGCGTCTAGATGCCGCCTGTCCGGTCGGCCCACTCGAAACTTGGCTTGACCGTCTGCGCACAGACTCAGGCGGCGGGGCGGTTGCGTTGGGCGTTGATCTACCACTTGGCTTGCCGCGCGAATATGCACAACGATTTGTGCAGACAAATGATTTCGTTGAATTTCTGCGCTGCCTCTACGCACGCGATGACGAATGGCAGAACTTCTTCCACGTTTGCGCCGAGCTTCACGAAATTTCCCCCGCCCGCCCATTCTACCCTGCCCGTGGCATCGCAGGCATGACCCGCGCGGCCCATGCAGCCGCCATGGGCCTTGAGGGTCCGTCTGGATTGTCCCGCCGGTGCGACCGCGCCACGACAAGCCGCCCGGCTGGCGCGCCGCTGTTCTGGACTTTGGGAGCCAATCAAACCGGCAAAGCCGCCATCACCGCGTGGCGTGACGTGCTGCTGCCCGCTATGGCATCGGCCAAACCGCCACGGCTATGGCCGTTCGAGGGCGGGTTGCACAGCTTGCTCGCCCCAGGTGCTGTGGTGATCGCTGAAACCTACCCTGCCGAATCGATGCGCCAGCGCGGCCTGCATCTGTTGGGCAGCAAGCGCCGCCAATCCGACCGTGCGGCACTCCGCCCCGCACTCGACGCGGCGTTGGCGGAGCGAGGCGCGATCCCCTCGCCCGCGCTTCAAGCCGAGATCGACAGCGGCTTCGGCGAGGACGCATCCGGCGAGGATCGCTTCGATTCGCTGCTCGGCCTGCTTGGCCTGCTTGCTGTGCTTGATGGCAGCCAACCGGATTTTATCCCTGACGACCCCTTGGTGCGCCAATGGGAAGGTTGGGTGCTGGGTCAGACCAATCTGCCACTTCAGCCGTAAAGCCCTGCCGATTTTGCGCGCAGTCGGGCAAGGGCGAGGATGAGATCCATCGTCGGCGTGCCAACGCGTGCAATCCGCGCCAGATCCTGCGGCGCATCGAACATCGTGGCCACCTCCATCGGACGACCCAATTCGAGATCCTGCAAAATGCTTGGTTTATGTGCAATTTTGCGGGTTGAGGTCAGCCAAGCCTCAATGTCGAAATCGACAACACTGCCCAATTTCTGCGCAATTTGGATCGCCTCGCCGCAGATTGCCCGCATCGCATTTGCAATCGCCGGATCAGATGCATTGGCATTCAGTCCGGCCCCGGTGAGCACTGCAATCGGCGCGTTGCCGAGATTGAGCAACAGCTTGGCCCAGACCGCACTGCGGATATCCGTCGAGGCCTCGCCGGTAATGCCCGCTGCCGTCAACAACCCAGCAATGGCGGCCAGACGCGGGGTTTGCACGTCGTCCACTTCGCCGATGATCAGCCGATTATGCAGGCTGGTGCGCCGCACCACGCCGGGGGCGATCACCGAGCAGGCGGCATAGATCACCCCACCAATGGTGCGGCTGATGCCGATTTCACGATGCAGCGCGCCACCTTGGTCGAGATGATCAAGCTGCATGCCAGGCGGCGGATTGGCCAAATTGTCCGCATACCACCAAGGGATGCCGTTGATGACAAACACCACCGGCGTATCGGCGCGCAACAACGGCGCAATGGCGGCGGCGACACTGGGTAAGGCCGGGGTTTTCACCGTCACCAGCACGAGATCTTGCGCACCCAACGCTGCCGGGTCGTCACTTGCCGCAACCTGGGCGATGATGGTTCCCTGCTCGGCTTCAAGCCG
>CAIZGT010000079.1 GCA_903932545.1 uncultured Rhodospirillales bacterium | reverse complement strand
TGGCATACATCGCCATGCGCCGGTCCGGCGGCAGAATGCGCATGCCGCGATAGAAGCTGGTGCCCGCATCGCGGACCACTTTCTCCACCGCGTCCAAATCGGCTTGATCGGCACCAAGCGCCGTTGTTGTCGTGCTCATGGGGCGTATCTCAGCGCGCCAAAAATGGCGAAAATGGCGTCGATTTTCGACAATTTGACGCGTCCCGCCAGCGGATCCTGCTTGCGCAGGCGGGTGGTGAGGCGGCGGGCGAGATTGCCGATAATGGCGGTTTCGATCCGCAGGCGGCGATCCTTGACGAAGCGCGGCAACGTGGCACCCTCGGCGTTGAGCTTGTCGCATTTGTCGAGCAGATCGGTGAACACGCGGCGAAGTGCCGGGGATTCCTCGGTGGCGAGCACGTCTGCCACCTCGGCACCGTGCAGATCGAGCCAGTCTTGCGGCAGATAGGAACGATCAAGGCCGCGCAGATCCTTCTGGCAATCCTGCAAATGGTTCAGCACTTGCAGCGTGGTGCAGAGCGCGTCTGACGCAGGCCAGGAATCGCGGCTTTCGCCGTGTAGGTCGAGCACGTGGCGGCCGACTGGCATCGCGGAATAGCGGCAGTAATCGTAGAGGTCGGCCCAGCTATCGGTGCGCAGCTTGATCGCATCACGGCGAAACGCGACCAGCAATTGGCGGGCATGCGCGTTGGTGACGCCGGTTTCGGCCAGACTGCGGCGCAGGCCGAGCGCGCTGGGCGAGCCGTCATCGCGCAGACCGAGCAGGACGGCTTCCATCACGTTGAGGCGGGTGATTTTGTCTTCCGCCTCCAGCATGTCGCTGTCGGAAATATCGTCGGCATTGCGGGCAAAGCTGTAGAAGGCGTGGACATGCGCGCGCAGATGCGGGGCGACGATGGCGCCGACCGGGAAATTCTCATCTGCCCGCCCCTTGCCGGACCATTCTTCGACGCTCGGGAGGCTCTGGCTCAAATTCTGGTCTCCGAATAGGCCCGATTCTTCCAGACCACGCCGCGCCCGCGATGGTAATCCCAGGCGGAACCGAGCGTGGCGGCCATGTAGAACAGCGCGATGGCGGGCAGTAACGGCGCCCATATCAACGACAATCCGAAACGACGCAAGGTGGGCACGAAGGTGGCCGCCATGATCAGCCAGGCCAGCGGGCCGATCCAATGGTGATGCACGGTTGCGATCACCGGGGCGATGAAGACGATGAACATCCCAAGCGTTGAGGCGGCCAGCAGCCAGGGCGAGAGTTTGAGCTGCACATAGGCCGAGCGGGCAATCATTTTCCACACATCACGCGGGTGCGGATAGGAGCGAATTGAGCGGGCAAGGCTGGAATGGCCAAGCCAGATTCGTCCGCCCGGCTTCACCTTCGTCGCCAGCGCGCAATCATCGATCAGGTCGCCTTTGATGGCGGCAATTCCGCCGATGCGATTGAGGGCTGCGCGTCGGATCAGCACAGTTCCGCCAGCAGCGCCTGAGGTGGCGCGGTTTGGGTTGTTCACCCAGGCGAACGGGTAGAGCATGGCGAAGAAATAGACGAAGGCTGGGATCAACGCGCGTTCGGCCCAATCCTCGCAGCGCAGTTGCACCATTTCGCTGACCATATCCAGCTGCGCGCGTTCCAGCTTGGCGACCAAGGTGGAGAGGTGGCGGCTGTCATGGGTGATGTCGGCATCGGTGAGCAGCACGAGTTCATCGGCGGTGGCGGCAACACCTTGCGACACCGCCCAGAGCTTGCCGGCCCAACCGGCGGGACGCTTGGCGCCGGTGATGATGGTGAGGCGCGCATTGCCGGGGAGCGCGCGGGCGATGGCCGCGGTGGCGTCGGTGGAGTTGTCGTCCACCAGCACAACGCGGAACGGGCCTGGGTAATCTTGCGTGAGCAGTGAGGTGATGCTGGCGGCGATGCTGTCGGCCTCGTCACGCGCGGGGATGATGATGGCAACCGGCGGGCATCGCTTTGGGTAAGCGGGCGATAGGATCGGGCCTTTCTGCCAGAAGCGGCCATGTGCGAAAGCGAGATAGAGCCAAGCCAGCAGCGCGAGGATGGCGAACATCTCAGCCGCCCTTCTGCGCGCGGAACCACGCAATGGCATCCGCCACCGCATCACGCGCCGGGCGGGGGGAGAAGCCGAGGTCTCGCACCGCCTTGGCGTTGGAGAAATACATCATCTTCGCCGCCATGCGCAGATGATCGCGGGTGACGAGTGGTTCGATGCCGAAGCGGGCGAGTTGTTCGCACACCACGGCAATCGGCCAGATGACTTCGCGCGGGAGGGCGACGCGGCGTTGCGGTTCGCCGGTGACGCTGTCCACCAGATTGAGGAGTTGGTGCAGCGTGAGGTTCTCGCTGCCCAGAATGTAACGCTCGCCGACCACGCCGCGTTCGAGGGCGAGGAAATGGCCCTCGGCCACGTCGTCCACATGCACGACGTTGAGGCCGGTTTCGACATAGGCGGGCATTTTGCCGCTGGCGGCGTCCGCAATCATGCGGCCGGTGGGGGTGGGTTTGATGTCGCGCGGGCCGATGGGGGCGGCGGGGTTGACGATGATGGCTTGCAGGCCGGTCTCGCGGACGAGACGCAGGACTTCTTGCTCGGCACGGTATTTCGATTTCTTGTAGATGCCGACGATTTTGTCCTCGCTGACCGGCGTGGTTTCGTCGGCGGGTGAGCCATCCGTGGTGAGGCCGAGGGCGGCGACGGAGCTGCAATAGACGATGCGACCAACGCCCGCCTCTTGGGCCGCCTGCATCAGCGCACGGGTGCCATCGACATTGGCGCGCAGCATGGCGTCTGGGTCTGGCACCCAAATCCGGTAGTCGGCGGCGACGTGCATGACGTAGTCACAGCCAGCGACGGCGCGGGCGAGCGAGGCCGGGTCGGTGAGGTCGCCGATGGCGTGCTCGAT
>CAIZGT010000078.1 GCA_903932545.1 uncultured Rhodospirillales bacterium | reverse complement strand
TGATGAACTCAGCCGCATCAATTTCAGACTGGCCGCCGATTTCACCGATCATGATGATCATCTCGGTTTCAACGTCGGCGAGGAACATTTCGAGGACTTCGATAAAGTCAGTGCCCTTCACCGGATCGCCACCGATGCCGACGCAGGTGGACTGGCCGAGGCCCGCCGCCGTGGTTTGCGCCACCGCTTCATAGGTCAGCGTGCCCGAACGGGACACGATGCCAACCTTGCCGCGACGGTGGATGTGACCGGGCATAATGCCGATCTTGCACGCGTCTGGCGTGATCACGCCTGGGCAGTTCGGCCCGATCAGGCGGGACTTGCTGCCAGAGAGCGCACGCTTCACGCGCACCATGTCGAGCACCGGAATGCCCTCGGTGATGCACACGATGAGCGGCAATTCCGCGTCAATGGCTTCCAAGATCGCGTCAGCGGCGAACGGAGGCGGCACGTAGATCGCGGTGGCATTGGCCCCCGTTGCGTGGACGCACTCAGCCACCGTGTCGAACACTGGCAAGTTGAGATGGGTGGAACCGCCTTTGCCCGGCGTGACACCACCAACAACTTTGGTGCCGTAAGCAATCGCCTGCTCGGAGTGGAACGTGCCCTGCGCGCCGGTGAAACCCTGCGTGAGGACTTTGGTGTTATGGTCTACGAGAACGGCCATGTTATGCGGCCTCCTTCACAGCCTTGACCACTTTTTCAGCGGCGTCGGCAAGGTTATCGGCCGAGATGATCGGCAGGCCGGATTTGGCCATGATCTCTTTGCCCAGGGCGACGTTGGTGCCTTCAAGGCGAACAACCAACGGCACATTCAGCGAAACTTCACGCGCAGCGGCAACCACGCCCTCGGCGATCACATCACAACGCATGATGCCACCGAAGATGTTGACGAGAATGCCTTCGACGTTCGGATCAGACAGAATGATCTTGAACGCAGCCGTGACGCGCTCTTTGGTAGCGCCGCCGCCAACGTCGAGGAAGTTCGCTGGGCTGGAGCCGTAGAGCTTGATGATGTCCATCGTGGCCATCGCAAGGCCAGCGCCGTTGACCATGCAACCGATGACGCCATCAAGGGCAACATAGTTCAGCTCATACTTCGCCGCTTCAAGTTCCTTGGCGTCTTCTTCGCTCTCGTCGCGCAGGGCGGCGATGTCGGCATGCCGATAGAGCGCGTTGTCGTCAAAGCTCACCTTGGCGTCGAGCGCGATGATTTCGCCCGCGCCAGTGACCACCAGCGGGTTGATCTCAACGATGGCGCAATCCGAGGCGATGAACGCCTTGTACATCGCTTCGACGAACTTGCAGAACACGCCAACCTGCTTGCCCACAAGGCCGAGCCCGAAGGCGAGCTTACGACCATGGAAGCCGGAGACGCCCGCTGCCGGGTCCACCGCCACGCGGAGGATTTTCTCGGGCTGATGCTCGGCAACTTCCTCAATCTCCATGCCGCCCTCAGTGGACGCCATGATGGTGACGCGCGAGGTGGCACGGTCGATCAACAGCGAGAGATACAGCTCACGCTTGATGTCGCAACCAGCTTCCACGTAAACGCGGCTGACAACCTTGCCCGCAGGCCCGGTTTGCTTGGTGATCAGCGTTTGGCCGATCATTGCTTCGGCGGCTTCGCGGACTTCCTCAATCGACTTGGCGAGGCGAACGCCGCCCTTGCCGTTCGGGTCGTTGGCGAATTTACCAGCGCCACGCCCCCCAGCGTGGATCTGGGATTTCACCACATAGACCGGACCGGGCAGCTTCTTCGCCGCTTCGGCCGCTTCATCAGCGGTCCAAGCGATATAGCCGTCGAGCACGGCAACGCCGTAACCCTTCAGCAGCTCTTTGCCTTGATATTCATGGATGTTCATTGATTATACGCCCAATTTCTTGAAGTCTGCGATCAGCGCCTTCACAGCGTCACACGACTTATCGAACATCGCCTTCTCAGCGGGTTCGAATGCCACTTCGATGATCTTCTCAACGCCGTTCGCACCAATAACTGCTGGTACGCCAACATACATGTCGGTCATGCCGTATTCGCCGTTAAGCTGGACGGCACAAGGCAGCACGCGGCGCTTGTCGAGCAGATAAGCTTCGGCCATCGCGATCGCCGAGGCAGCCGGAGCGTAGAATGCCGAGCCGCGTTCGAGCAGCTTCACAATCTCGCCACCGCCATTGGCGGTGCGTGCGCAGATCGCGTCGATGCGCTCCTGCGTGGTCCAGCCCATTTTGATCAGATCGGGAACAGGGATACCCGCAACCGTGGAATAACTGGTCAGCGGCACCATCGTGTCGCCATGGCCACCGAGCACGAAGGCGGTGACGTCTTCGACCGAGACGTTGAATTCCTGGGCGAGGAAAAGCTGGAAACGGCTGCTGTCGAGTACGCCGGCCATGCCGACCACCTTGTTCGCAGGCAGGCCGGAGCGCTGCTGCATCACCCACACCATCACATCGAGCGGGTTGGTGAT
>CAIZGT010000077.1 GCA_903932545.1 uncultured Rhodospirillales bacterium | reverse complement strand
GCCCTGGGCGATGACAGCGCATCTGCTCTATTGCGGCCAAGACAGCGTGAACCCGGCCACGCTTTCCCCCCACATCATTGCGCACATCATCCGAGGCCGCATCGGCTTTCACGGCGTGCTGGTGTCGGATGATCTGGCGATGCACGCGCTTTCCGGTCCACCTGAAGCGCGGGCGGTGGCGGCACTTCAGGCGGGATGTGACCTCGCATTGTTTTGCCTGGGCGATCTGAGCACAAATCGGGCTGTGCTAGAGGCTGTGCCTGCGGTATCTGCTGAGACTCTGCGCCGTATGGCCGCCGCCCGCGCCTGGGTGCGGGCGCGGCAGATATCGCTTGATCTCACCACGCTCATCGCCGAACGCGAGGAATTGCTGACATGATGAGCACTATTTTGTCGTTCGCCCTCGCGGTGATCCCAGTGATCCTGGCGATCACTTTGCACGAAGCCGCCCACGGCTATGCGGCCTGGGCGATGGGAGATGACACCGCCAAGCGGGCAGGGCGCCTGTCGCTCAACCCTTTGGCGCATATCGACAAATTTGGCACGATTCTGCTGCCCGGCTTCCTGTTGGTATCGCAATTGCTCACCATTGGCCGGGTTGCGGTGATGTTTGGCTGGGCCAAGCCCGTGCCGGTTTCAGCGTGGCGCTTCAAGCATCCGCGTCAGCAGATGATGCTGGTGGCCGCCGCCGGGCCTGCGATGAATTTCACGCTGGCATGGCTGGCCGGCCTTGCCGCGCATGGGCTCGATTTTCTACCGCTGGCCACAGGTGACGTGGCGGCCGAGTTCCTTGAAGATTTTATCATGATCAATCTCGCCCTCGGCCTGTTCAACCTGCTGTCAATTCCGCCGCTCGATGGTGGGCGGATTGTGGTTGGGCTGCTTCCAGAGGCGCTGGCGCAAAAATGGGCGCGGCTTGAGCGCTTCGGCATTGTGATCGTGCTGTTGCTCCTGTTCATCGCCCCCGAAATGGCGCGCGATTTCGGCCATCATTTCAACCCGGTGCAGGACGGGCTGGAATATATCCTGCCGCGTGCGCGCAATCTTGTGCTGCTGCTGTCGGGCAACGCGCCGGATGAGTGAGAGCGTCGATAGCCCGCAAGATCGCCTGATCCTGCATCTGCAAGGCTTCGAGGGTCCGCTTGACCTGTTGCTTGACCTCGCCCGTCAACAAAAGCTCGATCTGGCGAGCATTTCCATCGTGGCACTGGTGGACCAGTTCCTCGATGTGATCGCAGGCGCGCGCCGCGTGCGCCTGGAACTCGCCGCCGATTGGCTGGTGATGGCGGCTTGGCTCGCCTGGCTGAAATCCCGCCTGCTGTTGCCCAAGGGCGAAGATGGCGCGGAGGAGGGTGAGATGGCGGCGGAACAACTCGCCTCTCGCCTGCGCGATCTCGCGCGCGTGCGCCAACTCGCCGAATGGCTCGGCCAGCAGCCACAATTGGGGCAGGAGACCTTCGCGCGCGGCGCGCCGGAGGATTTCACCGAAACCGACCGCAG
>CAIZGT010000076.1 GCA_903932545.1 uncultured Rhodospirillales bacterium | reverse complement strand
TGCAAGGTCTCCGCGCGCACCATCGACGCCCTGTGGGACGCCATCCGCGACGCGCTCCCGCTCTTCTCGCACAGCGAGTGTGCGAACTTCTTCACCGCAGCTGGATACGAGCCGGAATGAACGGATTCTGCTCTAGCACACCGCGTCAAGGCCTACTGCCGCAAATTCGGCCATGATCGCCAGTTGGACCTCGATGCGCTGACTGCGAAGGGCTTCGGCGAAACCGGTTTGTTAGACCTGCGCTTGGTTTGTTCGGCCGTGCAACCCGGAGCCAGCGCGCCATGTGGAGGCCGAGGCGCGACGTTTACGGTGCAGCCGCACTCAATCTGTAACGGGCGATGATCGGCAGCACGCTGGTGGACAAATTGAGCGGATCCGTCCCTTAAAACCAAAAAGGTCCGCGAAAGGTCCGCGAGACAGGATGTTCGATTATTTAGGTGACTTTTCCGGCTGCCCAAATCGGCAAAAAACACAATAAAAAGAGAATGGTGCCCAGAGCCGGGATCGAACCAGCGACATTGCGATTTTCAGTCGCATGCTCTACCAACTGAGCTATCTGGGCGCCCTGTTGCAGAGCTGTGAAGCCCTGCATGTTGGAGGCGGGTGAATAGAGGAGATGGGCGGGGTGATCAAGCCCCCAAATCGTCCGGCTCGCCGTCTTCATCGTCGTTCAGCTCCGGTGGAGCTGCTGGGATGCGGTAGGTTTCGCCAAACCAGCGGCCCAGATCAACGTCTGCGCAGCGGGTGGAGCAGAACGGGGCAAAGGGCTGCGCGCTGGGTTTGCTGCAAATCGGGCAGCCGGGTTTACGGGCCATTGGCGGTCTCGATCTCACAACGCAACGCCCCATCGCGGAACTCAACGATCTCCAATTGGCGGCCAGTGCGGCCAAAGACCGCCTCCTGTGCCGCTTGATCGGCGCGCAGAACCTGCGCCACGTCTGGGCTGGCGCGCAAGCGCAGCGCCTCATGTGGTGCGGCGTCCGCCTGCAGGCACAAGCGGCGCAGGGCAGCGAGGCCGAGTGCATGTGGGCCAGACAGCAATTCATGCAGTGGCTTATGAAGGCGCGGCCGAAGGATTTCTGCCAGCCCCAGCCCGGTGAAGCCGAGGAAGCGCGGATTGAGCGGGTCCGCCGACAGCGCCCTGACAAAATCAGGGGCCAGCGATGCGCGTTTCTTGATCGGCATCCCGCCCAGATCGACCAAAATCGCACCGCTGAGATTGCGCAGCCGAAGTTGATGGGCGAGTTCTGGAATCAACGCCCGATTCGAATCGGTCTGCGCCTGGATCTTGGCCTGCCTGGATGCGCTGGCCGACCCGAGATCAACATCAATCGCCACCAGCGCTGGCGTCACATGAACGCTCATCCGCGCACCACCTGGAAGCGCTGCAAACCCACTCGCCAGATCCTCCCACGCATCTTCCAATTCCGGTGGAAAGGCATGGCGCATGACTGGCGCGTTTGGATAAAGCGCCATCAGTCGGCCCAGCGCGTCCGGGCCGCGGCGTATCAGCGTCGGGCTGCCGGTGCCGATCAGCGCCTGCTCCTCAGGGCTGAGGCGTGCTGACAGGCGCGGCCCTTTGCCGCCTTGCGCAGCGCGGGTGATGCGCAGGCCAAGGATGCTGCCTTCTCCCACAGCGCCCTCAGAATCGGGCAGAAACCCCTCCATGCCGTCCAGCGCCACGAACGCGCCGGCCATGGCGCGGGCGCGAGCGATGATACGGCCACGGTGAAGGTCGCCCACCCCATCGGCTGCGCTGTCGTGTGAGATCGCAACATCCGCCAGCCGCGCGCCATCCCAGGCGGCGACACGCAATTCACCGGGGGAGTGGTCTGCATGCAAGGTGATCATCGCTAGGTCAGTCTATACCCAAGACCACGCAGCAATTGCGCGGTCTCGAACAGCGGAAGACCGACAACGGACGAATAAGAGCCATCAATCTGGCGAATATACGCCGCGGCGTGGCCCTGAATTGCATATCCGCCCGCCTTACCCTGCCATTCACCGCAGGCGATATAGGCGTCGATCTGGTCCGGTGTGAGGCGGTTGAAGATCACCGCCGTATCATTCACCCGCTCAGCAATTCGGCCATCCGGCGCGCGCAGCACCACAGAAGTCAGTACATGATGCCGCCGACCCGACAGCAGATCGAGGCATTTGCGTGCCTGCTCCACAGTCTCAGCCTTGGGCAGAATCCGCCGACCGACCGCCACCACGGTGTCCGCCGCGAGCACATAGGCGCCCTCGGCCACGATCGTCGCGTTCTTGGCGCGGGCGATGCGTTGCGCATACGGGCGCGGCAGCTCGTCGCGCTGTGGCGTTTCGTCGATATCGGCGGGAAGAATCTGATCGGGCACCACCCCGATCTGGGCCAGCAGGGCCAAACGACGCGGGCTGGCAGAGGCGAGAACGAGCCTCATCGTCGGTGTTACTTGAAGCGGAACGTGATGCGGCCCTTGCTGAGATCGTAGGGTGTCATTTCCACGTTCACGCGGTCGCCAGCCAGAACGCGAATACGGTTCTTGCGCATTTTGCCGCTGGTATGCGCCAAAATCTGATGTTCGTTGTCGAGCTTCACACGGAACATGGCGTTTGGAAGCAATTCCATCACGGTGCCGCTGAATTCGATCATGTCTTCTTTAGACATTGAGCCTCTTTTGTTTGGGTTATGAAATCGCGCGGAAGATGGGCGCGGTGTTATGCGTCGTCAAGCAAAGCGTCACATTTGCGCACCATTGCCAAGACGCACCGCCACGGAGCGGGCATGCGCGTGCAAACCTTCGGCCTCGGCGAGTGCGACAGCAGCCGGGCCAACCTGATCCAAAGCGGCACGATCGGCCTTGATCCATGTTGTGCGCTTGATGAAATCGAACACCGACAGGCCCGATGCAAAGCGCGCGGTGCGCCCGGTGGGCAGCACATGGTTTGGCCCGCCGACGTAATCACCCACCGCCTCAGGACAATACTGCCCAAGGAAAGCCGCGCCTGCATGGCGCACTTTCGCAAACACCGCGTTCGGGTCCGGCAGCATAATTTCCAAATGCTCCGGCGCAATCCGGTTGGTGAG
>CAIZGT010000075.1 GCA_903932545.1 uncultured Rhodospirillales bacterium | reverse complement strand
GCTCGTCATCATCAATCCCCAGTTCATTACGGCTTCATGCCACGAGAAACGTGGCGCGCCTACCGCTCAGCTGGGGAGGTTGGTCGAGATGCGCTCCAATGATTGCTGATAACGTGCCACCGAAACGCCAAGACCGGCCATGCTGGTCTGCAAATCCGAAATAGCGCCCCGCCAGCGTGACAATGCCGCGCGCTGCGCCGCCTGCGCTTCCGCCAAGCTGGCGAGGGCGCGTTGCAGCCGGTCATGCGGAGATTCGATTGTTGCGGGCTGTGGCTGGACGGGAAACGGAATGATCTCCGCGCTTAGGACAGCAGGGTTGGGATGTGGGCGATCTGACATGATGTGAAAACCGTCTCAATTTATGAGACGTATATCGAAAACGAGTCTCAGACGCGAGTGGAATTTACGTCTCAGATACCTTTGCCCAAAAAACGCCCAATCAACACCGCCGCAAGCGTGAGTGCCACCAGCGTGCTGAGCACCACGCGCAGACGAAAATATGCCAGCGGCAGCAGCAGGTGTTGCGTCCAATGCGCTTCGATCAACACGGTTGCCAACAGACCGGCAAGAAGGACGGCAAGGCCAGCGCTTGGATAGCCGGTGAACCCAAGAATCAGGGCGAGCCAGGCGATCAGTGAGGGCGCGGTGCCAAGCACCAAGCGCAGACTGGCGGCGCGCTCTGACGGCGCGGCGACGCTGAGCACGAACCCCCAATGCACGGCGCCAAGAAAGGACAGGATGCAGGCACCATAGGCGAGCAATGCCAAAAAGGCGGTCTCGCGGTGGGCCCATTCCAGGTTCGCCGCGGCGGCGCAGGCGAAGAACGGCAACAAGCCCGCAAGGCCCAAAGCGGTGGCAACCGTCATGTTGCGTTGTGAGAGGGGTTGCGTCATGTGCGGACTCCAAGTCTGTGGCCGTTTGGCTGTCTTGGATATCGGCGACAGCCAGATCCGTATATGGATATTGCAGGTCATTTTGACTGTCTGATGGAAAACTCTGATCGATGAACACCGAGCTTGAACTCCTCATCGTTCTGCTGCTGATTTTGCTGAACGGGTTCTTTGCCCTCAGCGAATTCGCGCTGGTTTCGGTCAATCGCGCCCGGTTGGCGATGCTGGAGCGTAAGGGGGTGAAGGGGGCGACACAGGCGCGATTGTTGGCCGAGGATCCGCAACGTTTTCTGCCGCCAATGCAGGTGGGCATCACCGGCGTGAGCGTGCTGTCTGGTGTGTTCGGCGGCGCGCGGTTGTCGGGCCATTTGCAGCCGGTGCTGGCCACCGTGCCGATTCTGGCACCTTACGCAGAACCGTTGTCGCTGGTCGCTGTGGTGATTTTGATGACTTATCTCACCTTGGTGTTGGGTGAGTTGGTGCCCAAGCAGATTGCGCTGCGCCACCCAGAGGCGCTTTCGGCCGCCGTGGCGCGCCCGCTGATGTTGTTCGCCACCGTCACCCGGCCTGCGGTTTGGCTGCTGGGCGCGTCATCCAATTTGGTGCTGCGCCTGTTCGGCTTGCACGAAGTGCCTGACACCAGCGTGACCGAGGAGGAGTTGAAGATGATGCTCGCCGAGGGCGAAGAGAGTGGGGTGATTGAAACCGAGGAGCGCGACATGATGAGCGCGTGCTGCGTTTGGCCGACAAGCCGGTGCGCGCGATCATGACGCCGCGCACCGAACTGGCCTGGATTGATCGCACCGATAGCGCCGAAGAGATCGCCGCGAGCCTGCGCGATGCGCCGCATTCGCGTTTCGTGGTGTGCGAGGGCTCGATTGATAACGTGGTGGGCGTGGTGCAGGCCAAAGACCTGCTCGACAACGTGCTGCGCGGGGAGGCGCTGTCGATCTCCGCCGCGTTGCGCCAGCCCTTGGTGATGCCTGACACCGTCACCGCACTGGATGCGCTGGATATGCTGAAAACCGACCCGCTCGGCCTCGCTTTGGTGATGGATGAGTATGGCAGTTTTGAAGGCTTGGTGACGGCGGCTGACGTGCTGGAGGCAATCGTTGGGGATACCACGGTGATTGAGGAGGCCGCGCGCGAAGGGGTGGCGGCCAATGACGGGGTGTATCATCTCGATGGAATGAACCCGGTTGACGACCTGAAAGCCCGGCTTGAATTGCCCGATTTGCCGGCTGAGGGGAGCTATCACACGCTGGCGGGGCTGATGCTCGCACTGTTGCGCCGGGTGCCGCGTGAAGGGGACCGGATCGCGTTTGGTGGATGGCTGTTCGAGGTGACAGGCATGGATGGCCGACGTGTGGACAAAGTTCGGGCAACCAAAGACGCGGTTGATTAAGTCCGCTGCGCCACGCGCTCGATCATGTCTTGCGGGATCCAGGCGCGTGTAACCCGCCAATGCATCCCCTGAAGCTCAAGTTGTAGGCGCAGATGGCTGTCGTCATCCGCATTGCGCAACACAACTTCGAACACGGAGGCGGATTGGAAATAGGCGTGCTCGATCAGATCGAACGGGTTGGGCATAGCGTCATCGCCGCGATCTTGATGCGCCAATGCCACCAGATTGGCGGCGGTCATTTCGTGATCAATGATGCTGCCCGCGATGCCGTTGATGAACGAGGTGCCGAAGGGTGGCAGGGCACTGGGTGACATCTGGGTACTCACCGGGCCGATGATACCGTCCGCAATGTCTTGCTTCATGCCGTTGCGCAGAGCCGCCCAATCCACCGAACGCTCAAGCGCCGCCACGTCACCATGCTGCAATGCACCGGCTATTCCCCACAACGCAACGCAGGGAGATACAACGTATCCCGCAATGAACATTGCAATGGAGAGCATTACCATCCGGGATTTTTTTGCACTGCAGCGCATCAGTTCGTGCCTTTTAGTTTCCCCAACAGACCATTGCCTGTTGCTATCTACATCATAACCAAACTCTATCGCAAAAAAGTTAACAAATTGTGTCTTCACCAGAGCGTGATGTTACGCCGGATCCGCCTCGGATTTGCGTTTGCCGAGCGGGGCGACGAATTGCGGTTCGGTGTCCCAGGGGAACAGTATCCAGGTGTTTTGCGAAACCTCGGTGATGAAGCTGTCCACCAATGGCTTGCCGGCCGGTTTAGCATAAAGCGTGGCAAAATGCGCCTTTGGCAGCAAATTGCGGACCAGTCGGGCGGTGGAGCCGGTGTCAACCAGGTCGTCGATGATCAGAAAACCCTCGCCATCATCGGAAATGGTGGCGTGCTTGGTCACCACCGGCTCGCCCATGCTCTGCTCGTCATAGGTGACGACGGAGACGGTATCGATCAGCCGCAATTCCAACTCGCGCGCGATGATGGCGGCGGGGATCATGCCGCCACGGGTGATGGCGATGATGCCCTTGAACGGGCCCAGCTCCATCAAACGCCACGCCAGGGCTTTGCCGTCACGGTGCAACTGGTCCCAGGTGACTGTGAAGTAATGCTGCGCCATATGAGTCGTTCTCCGCCACCAAACTTGTCGATGTGTATGTTCATCGTTCCGCACGCAATTGCCAATGTTTGGGTCGCGTGTCAGCTTCCCGATGGTGCTTTGGAGGGGTTTGATTATGCGCGATTTTCATTTGCCGGGGCGGAGCCCGGTGTTTGCCAGCAACGGTATGGCGGCGACATCGATGCCAGCGGCGACCCTCACGGCGCTGGATGTGCTGCGTCAAGGCGGCAATGCGATGGATGCAGCGATTGCCGCGGTGGCGGTGCTCGGCGTGATTGAGCCGCAGTCAACCGGGATCGGCGGGGATTGTTTCTGCCTGTATGCGCCGGCCGGCAAGCCGGTGGTGGCGATGAACGGGTCAGGGCGGGCCCCCGCGGCGGCGAGCATCGATTTTTATGAAAATGCCGGGATAACCGAGCAGAATCCGAATTCGCCGCATTCCGTGACCATCCCCGGCGCGGTGTCGGCTTGGGAAAGCCTGCTGGCGGCGCATGGCACCAAGAGCTTGGGCGAGTTGCTGCAACCGGCGATCAAATTCGCTGAAGATGGCCACCCGGTCGCCCCGCGCGTGCAGTGGGATTGGGCGCAATGTGAGGCCAAATTGCGCGCGGGCGGGGCTGAGCCGTTTCTGCCGATTCCGAAAGTGGGCGATGTGTTCCGCCAGCCAGAACTCGCCGCAACGCTGCGCGCGATCGCCAAGGATGGCAGCAAGGCATTCTATGAGGGTGCGGTGGCGGCAGACATGGTTGCCACTTTGCAGGCACGCGGTGGCTTGCACACCGAGGCGGATTTTGCCGAAGGGCGCACCGGGGCGGAGTTCGTGACCCCGATCCACACGCATTATCATGGCCATGACGTGTGGCAATGCCCGCCAAATGGCTCCGGCCTGCTGGTGCTGCAATTGCTCGGCATGCTGCGCGGCTGGGGGGCGGCCCCGGATGGCGCGATGGGGCATGTGCGGTTCCATCGCCATATTGAGGCGGCGCGGCTGATTTATCGGGATCGCGATGCGTTCCTGGCCGACCCGGCGCATGTCGATGTGGCGGTGGATAAGCTGATGGACCCGGCATATCTCGACGCCCTGCGCGGCTTGATCAACGATCAGAATGTGATGGCGAACATGCCCCCGGCTGGGCAGGCATCGCCCGGTGAGGCGTTGCTGCCACCGCACAAGGACACGGTGTATCTCTGCGTGGTGGATCGTGACGGCAACGCGTGCAGCTTCATCAACTCGCTGTTCGAGAGCTTCGGCACCGGCATTCTGGCGCGCAAATCCGGCGTGATGCTGCACAATCGCGGCTATGCGTTCCGGCTTGAGCGCGGCCATCCGAACTGCATCGCGCCGCGCAAACGGCCGATGCACACAATTATTCCCGGCATGGTGACGAAGAATGGTCGCGCGGTTATGCCATATGGCGTGATGGGCGGGCATTATCAGCCGATGGGGCAGACCTGGTTTTTGTCCAACATGTTCGATTATGGGATGGATGTGCAGGAAGCCATCGACCTGCCGCGCATCTTCCCGCGCCTGGGCCGGGTGCAGGCGGAACATGGGGTGCCGCCGCTGCTGCGCGCCAAGCTCGCCTCAATGGGGCATGAGGTGGATGTGTTCGCCAAGCCGCATGGCGGTGGGCAGGCGATTTGGATCGACCATGAACGCGGCGTGCTGATCGGTGGATCCGACCCGCGCAAGGATGGGGCGGCGCTGGGGTATTGAGACGGGTTGTTGTCCAACCCGCTTAACTTCGCGTGATGATAACGTGAACACACCGCCATCGCTGTGACGGTGTGTAAGACGCGGGTTGCGCATTAGGCACCTTACCAACAGGGAAGGAATTGCGCACAGGCGCGATAACCGTCTCGGCTTGGGTTTGTTGGCGTCTGTTTCGATTATGACGTTTGATGCCAATGCGCAGTCGCTCAGCTATTTTAGCGCTGGTAATATTGTGATCAGCACGGTGTCCAACCAACTCGGCACTTCTGCGGCGGCGGGTGCGAACAGCGGTGGCAACGGGCTGGATACCGCCTCGCCGATCACGTTGACAGAACTGACGGCGGGCACCACCACAAATGGGGCCACAATCATTGGCAGCCTGGTTCTGCCGCAGACGACGGTCGGCTCGAACGTTGCGATTTCTGGCGAATATGGGTCTGCCTCAGAGGGTATTCTGCAACAATCGGTTGACGGTAAGTTGCTGCCAGTGATGGGTTGTGGCGTGACCGCCAACGCGTTCAACAACGCGCTGAGCACCGCAATTTCGAATGGCTACACGGTCAACACCGCGAACCCCGCGATCCCAGTGGCGCAGGACGCTTACGGCACATCGGCACTGGGGCAGACGACGAGCCTGACGGCGGATTTGGCCAACGGGGTGAACAATGCGCGCATCGGGGCGTTCGTTTATCTCAGCCCTGAGCAGTTCTTTTATGCGAGCGCCACGGTGCTCTACATCGCCGACAGTGGCTCGCCGAAAAACGGCAGTGTCAACACGGCGGCTCTTGGGGAAGGTGGCCTGCAGAAATGGATTTACACCGGCACCTACGATGCATCGACCAATACGTATAGCGGCGGCTATTGGCAGATCGCGTATGATCTTTATCAGGGTCTGAGCTTGGTGAACAACGCCACGGCGGGCACCGGGGCCAACACTTCAGGCGGGGTGACAGGTTTGTTCGGCCTCGCTTGTCAGGTGGTTGGTGCCAGCGTGCAGTGCTATGCGACCAGCTATGGCTTGAACGAGTTGTCACTGAGCCATGTGTATGAAATCAGCGATACGCTGGCATACACCACCTATACGCAGGCCAGCAGCGAGAGCTTCGTGACGGTTTACACGGCGCCTGACACCACCACGAATACTCGTGGCGTGGCGTTTGCCCCGGTGCCGGAACCGATGACGCTTGTGCTGTTTGGCACGGCGTTGGCTGGGCTGGGCGCGGTGGTGCGTGGTCGTCGTAAGGGCTGAATGTCTAGTCGGCCAGCTCCGCCATCGCCTTAATGATCGCATCCTGCAACGCGGCGGCATCAGCCCCGCCGCGCAGGGTGCGATAGGGCGTCTGCCAGGGGCCGAACAGCGAGGTCATCGCATTGTGGCGGCTATCGACATAGACCGCGACGACCGGGCGTTGATGGGCTGAGGCGAGATGGACGGCCCCGGTGTCTGGCGTGACCACCAAGGCGGCGCGTTCGATCAGCGCGTTCCACTGGCCGAAGGGCAGGGCGGTGAACAAGGCGGCATCCGGCAATGCGGCGCTGATGGAGTCGGCATATTCCTGGTCGGCGGGGCCTGCCGTCATCACCAATTGCTTTTGCGGGAATGTGGTGGTGATGCGCTGTGCGAGGGCGGCGAGGGCTAGCGGGTTGAGGCCACATACGCCCCAGGTTCCGCCCAGATGCAGCAGAATTGGGTGGCCGGGCGCAGCGATTGCCGCCCAGGCGCGATCATCGGCGCTGGTCGGGGCTGAGAGCGTGATATCGGCCGGGCGCGGATAGCCGCCGCGTGCGGCGAGGTTGAGCGCGATTTCGGAGACGTGACAGCGGCGATCTGGCGTGCGGTCGAGCTTGGCGCGGTTGATGATGCTCACCGCGTTGAGCAGCAGTGGGGCGGTGAGGCGTTGCATGGTGTGATAGTTCATCACCACCCCACCGCGCCATGTTGCCCCGGTGAAGCGTGCTATCCAATAGCCGTCGGGCTTGGGGGACATGACGAACATAGCATGCGGCTTCAGGCTGCGCAGTGCGCTGGCGAAGGCGAGCTTTTGGCGCCAGCCTGCGCGGTCATCGAAGGCGACGATGCGGTCAATTTCCGGCATGTTCGCCAGCACCGCCTGATTGTAGGGCGAGGCGACCAGAAGCACGTATGCCTCTGGCGAGTGCGCCTTGATCGCTCGGATCAACGGCGTGGTGACGATCAGATCGCCGATTTTATCGGTGCGGAACACGACCACCACCTCGCGCGTGGCGATGGGCAACGCGCGCAGTTCGGCGATGGCTTCGGAGAGGTTCGGCATGCGGGTCCCGAAATGGTCGTGCGCGCGGCTTAGCACGGTGCAGGCGCGTGCGGGCAATCGCTGCTGACAAAAATGCCATGCGCTGCATCTGGGCGCAGTGCCTCGCCGTAAAGGGGTTGGAAGGTGCAGCGAGGCACCGCCTGTTGAGAGGAACGCAGATGCGCAATGCAGTTTTGGGCGCGGCGATGATTGCCGCTGCAGTGGGGGGTGCCGCCCCGTCTTATGGCCAGTCGATGTTCACCACCGCGGATTCGGGCCGCCTGTTCGCAACCGGAGGCGTGTCGAACGTTGAAGGTGCGGGCGGTGGTGGGATTTCGACATGGGCGATGATCACCGGCTATGGCACCAAGGATTCGATTGGTGGGAATGTGCACGGCACGTTCATCCCGCTGGCGAATTTCCAGGATTTCGGCACCGGCGTGGCGGTGGGCCTGTTTGATCGGGTGGAGCTTTCTTACAACCACAATGTGTTCAACACTGGCCCGACTGGCTCGAAGCTCGGGTTGGGGTCGAATTACGCGCTGAACCAGGACGTTTATGGCGTGAAGGTGCGGCTGTTCGGCGATATTCTTTACGATCAAGACACATATCTGCCGGAAGTCTCGGTTGGGGCGGAATATAAGAATTCAGACAATCGGGCGTTGCTGCATGCGCTGGGTGCGAAGTCTGGCACCGGCGTGGATTACTATGTCGCGGCGTCCAAGCTGTTCCTGCGCGAGAGTGTGCTGGTGAATGCGACATTGCGCGAAACCAAGGCGAACCAGATTGGCATTTTGGGGTTCGGTGGGCCGAAGAACAACGGCTATCAGACCGAGTTTGAAGGCTCGCTGGCGTATCTGGTGACGGATAAATTCGTGGTGGGTGCGGAATATCGCACGATGCCGAGCAATCTTGGGTTCACCAAGGCCGACGATTGGAAGTCGATCTACGCGGCTTATGTGTTCAACAAGAACCTGTCGCTGACGGTGGCTTATGTCGATTTGGGCACCATCGCCACGCTGAAGAACCAGAACGGCGCTTATGCGTCGGTTCAGGTTGGCTTCTGATTTCGCAATTGAGAGGAGAGATCACATGATGATAAACATCGTGCGCCGTATCGCGATTATGGCGCTGACCGCGGCGGCCTTGCACAGCCCGCTTTCGATGGCCGATACCATGGAACAGAGCGCCTTTGCCGCCATGGGTGGCAAGGATGGGCTGCAGAAGATTGCCAGCTTGGGCATGGACAATGTGCTCAATGATGACCGAATCAAAGACAAGTTCACCGGGGCCAATATCCCGCGCCTGAAGCTGCTGCTCGGCACGCAGTTTTGTGCGTTGCTTGATGGCGGCTGTGTTTATGGCGGCAAGGATATGGAAGCGGCGCACAAGGGGATGAACCTCAATGACGCCGACTTCAACGCGTTGGCGGAAGATTTTCGCAATGCGATGATCGATCTGGGCGTGCCGAACCGTCATCAGAATGTGCTGTTGGCGAAGCTGGCACCGATGGAGAAGCCGATCACCGCACACTGAACGAAACCCTGCTGGGCGGACCAAGATCCGCCCAGCAGGGGGCGTGTTAGCCGACAAACGCGTTGAAGGTGATGAGTGTGTAGGTGTCGGCCACGCCTGCTAGGGTTTGCACCCGCTCGGTGACGAACAGGCCGGTGTCTTGGTCGGGCGAGAGGTAGAATTTCGCCAACAGGTCATATTGGCCGGAGGTGGAATACAGCTCGGAGAGCTCCTCAATCTCATCGGCTGCCAAGCGCGCCACGTTGTAGGCCTCGCCCATCTCGCATTTGATTTGTACAAAAATCGCTCGCATTGCGGCCTCCCATTCAATGGTGTGATCCTGCCACGAAGATTGCGCGCAGCACAGACGGTGACGCGTGGCGTGGGCTTGTCTAGCATTCTTCCTAACGACAAGGGGAATCGCCGACATGGCCAGCAAGCGCGCAACCAAGCCGAAAACCCATCTGACGGAACGCAGCGGCGGCCGGGTGCTGGCGGATGCGCTGGTGGCGCAGGGGATTGACCATGTGTTCGCTGTGCCGGGCGAGAGCTATCTCGACGTGCTGGACGGGCTTTATGCTGTGCGCAACGCGCTGCATCTGGTGACCTGCCGGTTTGAGGCGGGTGCGGTGAACATGGCGGAGGCTTACGGCAAGTTGAACGCTAAACCCGCCGCTGCATTTGTCACGCGCGGGCCGGGCGCGTGCCATGCGGCGATTGGCGTGCATATCGCGCAACAGGACAGCACACCGATGCTGTTGTTCGTCGGGCAAATCCCGTTCAACGAAACGGATCGCGAGAGCTTCCAGGAGGTTGATTACCGCAAGATGTTCGCCCCGCTGGCGAAGTGGGTGACGCAGATAGATGATGCGAGCCGGATTCCTGAATTGGTGGCGCATGCGGTGGACGTGGCGAT
>CAIZGT010000074.1 GCA_903932545.1 uncultured Rhodospirillales bacterium | reverse complement strand
GGAGGCGGAGGGGGGGGCGGCGCTTCCTCCGGTGCCTTCTTCGGCGGCTCGGGGGCAGCTTGCAGCGCGTCCGACACCGCTGGCGTGTTGGCAGGTGCTGGCACCGTGGCGGCTTTTTGCGACTTCATCGCCTGCGACACCGGGCCAATTTCCATCGACACCGAAACCTCTTCCGGCTCCGGTGGCGGCGTGTCAGACGGCAGCCCGAACACCATCAGCGCCAGCAACACCGCGTGCAGCAGGAGCGAAATACCGGCGGGCGTGCGCATGCGCATGGAAAATACTCAGCGTTTGGCCGCAGGCGGGCCAGACGGATCGCTCAACAGCGCCATATGGGTGAAGCCACCCTGGGTGATGGTGGCCATCACTTCGAGCATGCGGCCATAATTGTTGCCCTTGTCGCCGCGCACGAGGATTTTCTTGTCGGACTTGCCCTGGCTGATCGCCTGCAACTTCTTCACCAAATCACCGATTTCAATCTGTTCATCCTGCAAGAACACCTGCCCCGCCGCGTTGACCGAGACGGTAAGCGGCTTGTCGTCCTGCGGTGAGGACGAGGCTTGGGCTTTGGGAAGATCGACATTGACCGAGGACGTCATCAGCGGTGCCGTCACCATGAAGATGATCAGCAGCACCAACATCACGTCCACCATCGGCGTGATGTTGATCTCCGCCATCGGACGATAACGGCCACCCGTGCGCGACGATTTGCCGCCGCCCATCACACCACCGGCCATAGCTCAGCTCCGCTCTTCGGTCTGACGCGACAAAATCGCTCCGAACTCATTGGCAAACGCTTCCAGCCGCCCATTGAAGCGCGACAGTGAGGTTCCGAGTGCATTGTAAGCCAGTGTGGCCGGGATAGCAGCAATCAGGCCGATAGCGGTGGCAAACAAGGCTTCCGCAATGCCTGGCCCCACCGTTGCCAGCGAAGTGTTATGCGCCGCTGAAATGGCGGTAAAGGTGTGCATAATGCCCCAAACCGTGCCGAACAGGCCAACGAAGGTGGCGGACGAGCCGACCGAGGCGAGGAAGATCATCCAGCGTTCCATCCGGTCCATCTCACGCTGAATGGTGACGTTCATCGCGCGTTCGATGCGGTCTCCCACCATCGAATGCGCCAGATCGGCACCCGCCGCGCGCGCAGAACGTCGCCATTCGCCCATAGCGGCACCGAACACGGCGGCCATCGGGTTGGTGGGTTTGGCGCCTTCCTGATCAAACAGATCATCCAGGCTGCCGCCCGACCAGAATTTGTCTTCAAACGCATCAGCCGCTTTGCTGGCCTTGCGGATCGAACTCACCTTCTCAAACACAATCGCCCAGACCCAGATCGACGCGAACAGCAGCGCCACGATGACGAGTTTGACGACGATATCGGCCTGCATGAACAGGCCGGGGATTGAGAGATCAGCCCCGGCAGCGGCCAGATTGGATGCATCAACAGCGTTGTCCACGTCTCACTTCTCCTCGACCGCAAGCGCCAGACGCTCCAGCGCGGCTCGCCATTCCGATGGAATTCGACCGGGCTTTCCGGTTGATTCCTGCACACAGGCCAATTGCACATTGGCCGCCACCAAAACCATCCCCTCGCGCAGAACGCGCTGACGAAGTTCCACCGACGCGCCGCGCTGTGAGGTCAGCGCGGTTTCGACCATCAGCGAATCGTCAAGTCTTGCGGGTGCCACATAGTCTAGATTGATGCGGCGCACCATGAAGATGAGTCCATGTTCGGCCTGCAAGCGCGCATGAGCGGCCCCAAGGTGGCGCAGGGCTTCGGTGCGGGCGCGCTCCATGAAGCGCAGATAATTGGCGTAATAGACAACGCCACCCGCATCGGTGTCCTCGTAATAGGCGCGCAGGGCGAAGTGATGCATCGGCTATTCCGGGTCTAGATCAAGCGTCGGCTGGGTTCCCGGCGGCGGCGTGAGGCCAAGATGCCGCCAGCCGCGTTCGCCGAGCATGCGGCCGCGTGAGGTGCGCAGGATGAGGCCTTCTTGGATCAAATACGGCTCGATCACGTCTTCAAGCGTATCACGCGCTTCGGCCAGAGCGGCGGCGAGGGTTTCAACCCCGACCGGGCCGCCACCGTGATGCTCGGCCATGCGGCGTAAATAGCGGCGATCCATCGCGTCGAGGCCAATGGGATCGACATCAAGGCGGCGCAGTGCGGCATCGGCGAGGTCTCGGCCCACCGTTGCGGTGCCTTCAACAAGGGCGAAATCGCGCACCCGGCGCAGCAATCGGCCAGCGATGCGGGGGGTGCCGCGTGAGCGTTTGGCGATTTCAGCCGCGCCATCGGCGGCAAGCGAGAAGCCGAGCTTGTCGGCCCCGCGCGCGACGATGCGTTGTAGTTCCTCGGGG
>CAIZGT010000073.1 GCA_903932545.1 uncultured Rhodospirillales bacterium | reverse complement strand
TTCGGCACGCCGCCGAACATAACAGTGGAGCGAATGTCAGTGAACTTGGCATAGCTGCGAAAACTCTCATCAATCTGACTGGCGAGTTCACGCGTTGGGGAGAGCACAAGAACGCGACAAGCGCCGGGCGGCATCCGCTTCGGTTGGGCAAGCAAGCGGTGGATGATCGGCAGCGCGAAGGCAGCCGTTTTGCCGGTGCCGGTCTGCGCGATGCCCTGCACGTCACGACCTTGCATCACATGCGGGATAGCTTGGCTTTGGATCGGCGTGGGTGTGTTGTAGCCCGCAGCGACAAGCGCTTTGAGCAGTTTCGGGTTGAGCCCGAGGTCCTGGAAACTCATGAATATCTTTCAATAACGCCGCGGCACACCGGATCGATATTGGGTGCGTCAATCGGCTAGGCCTGCATCCATCCGGGCAATGCCGGCGGATGCGGATGTGGCGAGGAGGCGTGCGGCATACCACGCAAAAAGCGCGCCCGCAGCGGCTAAATGCGCTTTCGAATGGTTGAGGTCAAGAAAACTCGACTTTGGCGTGGCGCAGGTCTGATCCGCGCCCGGCTTTCACATACACTTCGGCGCGGTCGCAGATTGCCTAACGCTGCGTTGCACCCGGCGGTGCGAAACACATCGCCGTCGCGCGCATCGCGTTGCGGTTGAGCGCGGCGGAAGCGGCCACTTGGGCGGCCAACGGCGCATCAGCTGTACCGAGCGCGCTCTGTTCCGCCACTATGCCGGTGAGCAGTGCTTGCAACGGGCTGGGATCGATATTGTCCGGATTGCGAAAGCGGATACCGTCGTTGTTCATCGGGTAGAACCGCTCTGCGGTTGTGGAGGCACCCACGCCGGCGCGCGACAGAAATTCACACACGCGGTATGACCGCCCACCAGTGCGCACTTCACCCTTCAAGCGCGACTCGCCGCGTTCGGTCTGCAGCGCGGTCCACACCACCGAGCCATAATACGTGCCGTCCTTGCTCGAAATATCAATCCGATCCGGCAGATTGATGCTTGAGACGAACGACACGCGCACGTTTGCAGTCAATTCGGTGTGCTCACCGTATTTGTCACGGCTCAGACGGAAACTCAGTTCGTCGCCGCTGGGCTTTGACGATGTTTGCAGGCCAAGTGGATTTTGCAGCACGCCAAACCAGATCAAAGCGACCCCAAGAGCCGCAATTCCGACAACGAACAATATCGCGCGGCCCAACATTCAGCAGCCCTTTTCAATCCAGAGGGGGCCACACCGACCCTACCCCATGGCGTTACATCTAACGGCCCTTCGCGTCTGCAACAACCTCTGCTTGGCGTTACAGCACTATTCGTTGAAGCTTTTGCAAGGCGTGTTGCATGCAACCACGCGTGGGCGCGAGCATGTCAACCCGCATTGCCGCTAGATACGTGATTGATCATCCGATCTTGGCGCTGATAAGCGATATTTATACTGATTTCACCGCAATGATACCGCGTGTCGTTGCCAAGGCGGTTCGGGCTGACACGCGGCGCTGGGGCGCAGCGGTGGTGGAACGATAACGCCTCCCACCCACAACACATTGCCGAAACCCCGTTCGAGGCGTTCACTGCGCAAAAATAAGGGAGTGAGCCATGACCGATCTTGTCCGCCTCGAACGTCACGGCGATGTGGGTTTCATCATTATCCACCATCCCCCGGTGAACGCATTGTCGTCTGCGGTGCGCAGCGGCCTGATTGATGCCGTGGCGGAACTCGCAGCAGACCCTGCGTTGCGGGCCGGCGTGCTCACCTGTGATGGGCGCACATTCGTGGCGGGTGCGGATATTCGTGAATTCAACAATCCTCCAGCGGGGGCGGCCACCACCAATCAAGTGTGCAACGCGCTTGATCACTCCACCAAGCCCATCGTCGCGGCCTTGTTCGGAACAGCACTGGGCGGCGGGTTGGAAATCGCGCTCGGCTGCCACGCCCGGGTGATTTCGCCGGAAGGGGCGGTCGGCCTGCCCGAAGTAAAGATCGGACTGCTGCACGGTGCCGGTGGCACGCAACGCCTGCCGCGTTTGGTGGGGGCGATGGCAGCGCTGGAGATGATCACCTCTGGCCGACACGTGCCTGCCGCAGAAGCTCTGCAACTCGGCGTGGTGGACGAGATTGGCACCGATATTCGCGCCTTGGCATGTGATCGCGCCCGCGCGCTGGCCGATGCCGGAGAATTGCCCCGCGCGCGGGATCGGGCGGTGCCGGATCTGGACCGCGCGGCGTTCGATGCAGCCCTGGCCGCGGTGAAAAAGAAAGCCAAGGGCGCCATCGCCCCCGGCCGCGCGGGCGATTGCGTGGCCATGGCGCTCGATGTGCCGTTCGAGGCGGCGCTGCTGGCCGAAAGCGCGGTCTTCCAGGAATTGCGCGCCGGGCCGCAATCGCGCGCGCTGCGCCACATCTTCATGGCCGAACGCGCCGCAGCCAAAGCACCCAGCACCGATCCAGCCTGGCCGGTCGCACAAACCGGCGTGGTCGGCGGCGGCACGATGGGGGCCGGGATTGCGATTGCGATGGCGGATTCGGGCCTGAAGGTCACGCTCGTTGAAATCTCCGAAGCCGCAATCGCCGCGGCACAAGCGCGCATCACGGCAGTGTATGACCGGCAGGCCAAGCAGGGTCGGATTTCGGCTGAAACCCACGACGTGCAACTGGCACGCATCCATTTCTCAACCAATGTCGAAGCCCTCGCCCATGCCGATCTGGTGGTTGAGGCGATTGTCGAGAACATGGATGCCAAGCTCGATCTGTTCCGCCGCCTGTCTGGCGTGGTGCGGCGCGACACGATTCTGGCATCCAACACCTCCTATCTCGACATCGAGCAAATGGCCGATGTGGTGGACAATCCCGAACGGGTGCTCGGTCTGCATTTCTTTTCGCCCGCCCATGTGATGCGGCTGCTCGAAATCGTCCGCCCCGCCCGCGTCTCTGGCGCTGTACTGGCAACCGCCCTCGCACTCGCCAAGCGCATCAAAAAACAGCCCGTGGTTGCCGGGGTGTGTGACGGCTTCATTGGCAACCGCATCTTTGCCCATTGGCGCCAGGTCACCGATTTCGCCCTCGAAGACGGTGCATTGCCGCATGAAGTGGACGCCGCCCTCGAAGCCTGGGGCATGGCGATGGGGCCTTTCGCGGTTGCCGATCTGGCGGGGCTCGATATTGGCTGGGCCAATCGCAAACGCCTCGCCCCCACCCGCAACCCGGCGGCGCGCTACGTGCCGATTGCAGACTGGCTGTGTGAGGCGGGGCGCTTCGGCCAGAAAACCGGCGCCGGCTGGTATCTGCACAAAGACGGCAAGCGAGAGATCGATCCTGCCATCACCGAACTGGTCGCGCGCGCCTCGGCAGCGCGCGGCATTATCCGCCAGAAAATTCCCGCCGAACGTATTACATCACGCGTGCTGGCCGCGATGGCCAATGAAGGAGCCAAAATTCTCGGCGAAGGCGTGGCGCAGCGGCCATCAGACATCGATGTCACCCTGGTCAACGGCTACGGCTTTCCCAATTGGCGCGGCGGGCCGATGCAGGCGGCGGATGAGATGGGGCTTGCCGCCATTCTCGATCTGGTCCGGCAAATGCATAGCGAGAGCGGGCCGAATTGGGAGCCAGCGCCAGTGCTGGAGCAGCTCGTGGCCAGCGGTCGGAACTTCGCCGCGCTGAACTGAGGAAGGTGCTCCATCACGGATGAAGATTCTGTTGCGCACGCGCCGGGTGAAAATCCTTTCGCGCCAGGGTCAGATGCGACTGATCTTCATCATCGGCGGATTGCTGGTGGGGGCGGGCGCGGTCGGGTTCGCCATTTTTGCAGAGGCAATGGCGCGGGCGTTTGACCAGCTGCTGGCGATTTCCCCAGTGCTGCCTTTGCTGATCACCCCGCTCGGCTTCGCGCTCTCCAACACGATCGCGCGGCGGTATTTCCCCAATTCGCAAGGCAGCGGCATTCCGCAGGTGATCGCCGCGCGGGCGCTGAGCGATGAAGGCGCGCGTCACCGTCTGGTGTCGTTGCGAGTTGCAGCGGGCAAAGTTTTGTTGACCGGGCTCGGGCTGCTCTGCGGTGGCTCGATCGGGCGGGAGGGACCAACGGTGCAGGTGGGGGCGGCGGTGATGTATGCGGTGGGGAACATTTCCCCGCGCAGACAGCGCGGTCTGGTGTTGGCCGGTGCCGCGGCGGGCGTGGCGGCTGCGTTCAACACGCCCCTCGCAGGCATCGTGTTCGCCATTGAAGAGATGAGCCGCGCGTTTGAGAGCCGCCATATTGGGCTGATCATCGGCACGGTGATTTGTGGTGGCCTCGTCTCGCTCGCCTGGATGGGCGACTATACGTATTTCGGCATGCAGACGATTCAGTTGCATGGCACCTCCGTCTGGCTCGCCGTGCCGGTCTGCGGCGGGGTGGGCGGATTGCTCGGCGGGGCGTTCAGCCGGGCGATGATCCGCGCGGCAAAGCCCTGGAACGGAAGGCTGGCACCTCTCCAAAGCCGACCGGCGCTGTTCGCGGCGGCCTGTGGGTTCGTTGTGGCCCTTTGCGGGTTGGCATCGCAGGGGCAGGTTTATGGCACTGGCTACGCGCAGGTCTTGCACCTCCTCCAAGGTGACGGCCTGCCGGACGCGAGCTTCGGCCCGCTGAAATTCATCGCAACCCTTGCCTCTGCCATCAGCGGCATTCCCGGCGGCATCTTCTCGCCCTCGCTCGCCGTGGGCGCGGGGATCGGGCGGGATTTGTGGGATATCTATGCCATCGCCCCGCTGCCTGCGATGATTGTGCTGGGTATGGTGGGATATTTCGCGGGCGTGGTGCAGGCGCCGATCACCGCCTTCGTGATCGTCATCGAGATGACCAATGATCACGCTTTGGCGCTGCCGGTGATGCTGGCGGCTCTGATCGGCCACAATATCTCGCGCCTGATTTGCCATGAGGGGCTGTATCACGCCCTCGCCAAACGCTTCATCATCGCAGCACTGCCCGCCAAGAGGATTGACCGATGACCCGAGAGACCGCCCTCGCCGATGCCGCCGCGTATTTCGACCGGGGCGGATTTCGCGACCTGCTCGCCGAACTCGTAGCGATTCCCAGCACCTCGCAAGACCCCGCGCACAAAGCCGATGTGGACCGCTATCTCGCCGCCACCATCCAGCCCTGGCTCGAAAAACTCGGTTTTCACTGTGAAATCCATCCCAACCCGATTGCAGGCTTCGGCCCAATCCTGGTTGGCATGCGCATCGAAGACCCGTCGCTTCCCACCATCCTCACCTATGGCCACGGTGACACGGTGCGCGGGCTGGAAGATCAGTGGGAGCCCGGCCTCGCGCCTTGGGCGCTCACCGAACGCGGGCCGCTCTGGTATGGGCGCGGCACGGCGGACAACAAAGGCCAGCATGCAACCGTCATCGCAGCCCTGCAAACCGTGCTCAAAGCGCGCGGAAAACTTGGCTTCAACGTCAAACTCATTCTGGAAATGAGCGAAGAGATGGGCTCGGTCGGCCTGCGTGAGTTTGTCGCTGCCCACAAAGACGCCCTCGCCGCCGATGCGTTGATCGCCTCCGATGGGCCCAAGATGCGGCCCGATGTGCCCACCATCACCACCGGCTCGCGCGGCGTCTATAATTTCCGCCTCTCGGTGAATGAGCGGCAAGGCGGGGTGCATTCCGGCAATTGGGGCGGCATGACAACCGACCCCGCCATCGTGCTCGCCCATGCCATCGCCACCATCACCGACCGCAACGGCCGCATTCTGGTTCCCGAATTCCTGCCCGCAGGCGGCATGCCCGAATCGGTGCGCGCGGCGTTGGCGGGCTGCGCGATGCAGGATGAGGAGAGCGCCAAAATCAATCCGCTTTGGGGTGAGCCAGGGCTGACCAGTGCCGAGAAAGTCTATGGCTGGACCAGCTTTATCGTGCTCGCAATGCTCTCCGGCAAGCCCGATGCGCCGGTGAATGCGGTCGCACCCAACGCCCAGGCATGGTGCCAGTTGCGTTACACCGTCGATGCAGACCCCGCGCAGTTTGTCCCCGGCCTGCGCCGGTTCCTTGATGCGCATGGCTACCAGCAGGTGGAGATTTTCGACGGCCATGTCCGCATGCAGGCCAGCCGCACCTCGCCAGACAATCCTTGGATCACCCGAACCCGCGCGAGCCTTGAGAACACTTTGGGCAAGCGCGTCCAGATCGTGCCCAATGGTGGCGGCGGGCTGCCGGGCGATGTGTTTATCGACCACCTCGCAACACCTTTGGTCTGGATTCCGCTCAGCTACAACGGCTGCAAACAGCACGGCCCGAACGAGCATGTCATCGCGGCCTCGGCGCGCGAGGGTCTGCTTGGCTATGTCGGCCTCTGGTGGGATCTGGGCGCGGCCTCGTAACGTTCCATCTTGATTGCCGCGATTGCGAGGAGCCTCGGGCGACGTGGCAATCCACCGCAATACAGCCAACCCAGCGATGGATTCCGGCGCTTAGCTCGGCATCACGGCATGTATCCGATAACTATCCGGAACGATTTCGTTACATCTGCGCGCCCAATCTCAGCGCATTTTTCCAAAACCCTGCCAGATCGAAGAGCGTCGTGTAGGGAAAGAGTGTCTTCGCCTGTGTAGATCTCGGTGGTCGCCGTATC
>CAIZGT010000072.1 GCA_903932545.1 uncultured Rhodospirillales bacterium | reverse complement strand
CACCAGTCCCAGGGCGCGGTCAATCCCGTTCGCTGCAATCGCGCGCCCTGCCCACGCAAGGCTGAACAGCGCGGCACCATACCATGCTGGAAAGCTGCCCAGCGACAACGCCCAGGCCAAAATCGCCCAGAACATGAGCCAGCGGATCGGGAACACCCACAAACTGCCCGCCAGAACAAAATACATGGCCTGGAATGCCCAGTGCCATGTGAGAACGGTGTCGGCAATGATCATCACGGCTGCCACATAGAGGGCAAATCCAATCAGACCGGCGATGATTGCAATTGGGACGCGGGGCATAGGCGGTATGTAGCGACACTTGCGGTAATTCGCCAGGGGATGGGATCAAAGCTGTGGCAGAGCTTGAACCGCAGGGCGTTGAAAGATAGACCCTTAAGGGACGATGCTGGGCACGCTCGGCGGATTGGCAGCACAGGACGGGTTCGGCTCGATGGATTTGAAACAACATATTCGTGGCATTCCGGATTTTCCCAAGCCGGGCATACTGTTCTACGACATCTCCACCCTGCTCCGGCATGCTGACGCGTGGCAGGTGGCGATGGGACGGATGGCGAAGATGGTGCGTGCTTATCAGCCCGATGTGCTGGCCGGCATCGAATCACGCGGCTTTCTATTGGCAGCTCCGCTTGCGCTGAAACTTGGCTGCGGCTTCATCATGCTGCGCAAGCGCGGCAAATTGCCTGGTGCGTTGGTGAGCTACGACTACGATTTGGAATACGGCAAGGATCGCATCGAAATCCAAGCGGATGCCATCAAGCCTGGGCAGCGCGTGGTTGTGGTGGACGACCTGCTCGCCACCGGTGGCACTATGGCGGCGGCGATCCACCTTTTGCGCAGCGTTGGCGCTGAAGTGCCCGCGGCGGTTGCGTTGATCGAACTTACATTCCTCGGTGGGCGCGAGAAGATCGGAGTGCCATTTGAGTCATTGTTATCCTACGATGATTGATCGCCGCCTGCCGCCCCCCCCTCGGCTGGGAAGACGAAGCTGACGGCGCGGTTGCGTCCGTTCTGGTCTCGACGCCGTCTGCTGGCTGCAGGAGTCGTCTTTGCCGCGCCACCCAACGCGACACATTTATCCCGATCGCGGCACGTCATGCGCGCAACCGCGAGTCCGCCCCCACCATTTGAGGCGCGGCCCAGGCTTATGGTGGCTGGCCGCGCTGACGGTGCGCTGGTTGCATTGGCGATTAAGCTCAAAGAGCGGATGGATGCCTTGCTTCCGCCGAATCAGCCATCGCATCTCGATCGCATGGGGGGCGAAGACGGGGTTACTGTGGCGAACCAGTTTGAGGCGAATGTGGCGCCAGATGGTGAAACCGCACTGATCGTCTCGGGCTCGGCTGCCTTGGCATGGCTTGCAGGTGATCCGCGCGCGCAGTTTGATATCGGCCACTGGTTACCAGTCGCCACAGCCCAGGTTTCGGGTGTGGTGATCGCGTCCGCGGCGAGTTCACCGCAGCTTGCGGCTTTGCGGCTGGCCGTTGAACCGGGACCGGCGCATGCTTTGCCCGTAGAGCTTGGTGTGCACCTTCTGGGCCAAAATGTGACTTCCATTATCACCAGCCTCGATCCGTTGCGCGCATTGCACGCTGGGGACGCTGATATGGCTCTGCTTCTGGGACGCGACTCTGCCCGCCAGACAATTGAAGCCGTATCATTGCAGATGACCCCGCTATTCTCTCTCGGCAGCCTTGATGCGACCAATCAGGTGGTCCGCGATCCCGCCGTGGCACGGGTGCCAACATTGCCCGAATTGCTTGCGGCACGACAAATCACGGTCGATCCGGCCCTGGTCTCAGCTTGGCGCTGTCTCGCGGCGGCAGCGCGGCTGGATGCGGCCTTGCTGTTGCCCTGGCTCACACCCGCCAATCTAGTGGCGTGGTGGCGGGTGATGTTACAGGACGTGCAGATTGCAAAATTATCTGGCGATAGTGATAGCGTGGTCTGGCACACCAATCCCACAGACAATTTTGGCGTCACCGCTATGATCGCCGACACTCAGACGTCATTGGCTCTGCACCGCTGGCTTGCAACGCGCGCCCGTTGAGCGGCAGCGCAACCGGGGTTCAGAGCAGCCAAAAATGTGCAGCCGATTGGCACTGAATACTGGCATCGTCAGCGTCGCATTCCAATCGTAAGCGACCTCAAGCACTGGCTTTAAAACCTGCGATGCACGACGTTGGGCTGTCGGGTGATGCGTGGTAGTGATGGTTCGGAGTTGAGGCTCGCTGGCTCTTCAAGCCTTCTAGAATGTTGCGATTGACAGCAATCAGTGGCTCCAACGGGAGGTCGTTGCTATTGGCCAAGATGCCATATCGCATCGCCCAAAAACCAAGGCCAATCAGTTCCTGCTTCAGCGCATCCGCCAATTGATTGCCCTCGCGCGCAAGGTCGCGGACCAATAGCGACCATAATTGTTGATTTTTATGTACAGCTTCGATGCGCGTGCGGCAGTCTTTGGCGGCTGCGAGGCGGGAATTACACAAGCCGAAGGCCAAAATCTCAGCCTCATGCGGCGAGGCTCCTGCCAAATCGGTGAATGGGTAATAGCCCCCCGTCGGAGCGGCCACGGCGAAAGGGACAGCAGCACCCAGTAGCTGTGTTTGTGTGAGCTGATCAGCCATGTAAGCCCCCAAAGGTAAATCCCAAGACGGCCCGATCGTGTGACAGAAACACGATCAGGCCGGAGTTTGGTATCAATCCACTTAGATCAACGGAACAACGTCATGATTGACTGCGGCTGCTGGTTGGCAATCGACAGCGACTGGATCGCCAGAGATTGCTTGGTCTGCAGTGACTGCAACTGCGCGCTTTCTGCCGCCATGTTCGCATCGGTTAGCGCACCGATACCGGCCGTCAAAGCGCTGCTCAGCGAGGATGCAAAGCTCACCATGCCGGTCACCTGGTTGGACTTCGAGCCGATATAGGAAGCATTCACGTTCAATTGCGTGATCGCCGCCTGCACGGTGTCAATCGCGGCTGTCGAGCCTGATACGGTAGCCATGGCGGCACCGGAGCCGCTGATTGATACTGACGAGTTGGCGTTGGTTACGCCATTTCCGGTAATCACCAACTGGCCGGTGTTATCAACCGTTCCACCGAAACCTTGCGCCTGGATGGCAGATGCGATCTTGGCCATGATCGCGCCATTGGAGTCAGTGGCTGTGATGTTGATTGATGAGTTCACCTGCGTTGTGCTGGATGCGGTGGCGAATGCGGCAGGCGCAGTGGAGCCGTCCGAGAGCATAAAGGTCCAGCTCTTGGTGCCGTTGCCCAAAGTGATGGTGTCGTTGGCCGCTGGTGCGGTGGCATTGGTGAACGTGAGCCCCACCGCCGCTGCGGTTACGGAAAGCCCTGTCAACCCAAGGCCTGCCGAATCAGAGGCAGTGACGATGGCCCCATTGTTGGCGTCATTGTTCGATGCCGTGATCGCCGAGCCCGCGACGTTGTTGACCACCGACAAAGACGAGCTCGTGGCCCCAACGCCGGTTCCCGTCGTGGAGATCAGATTGACGCCATTGAACGTCGCGCTCTGGGCGAACTGATCGATATTGGCCAATACCTGCTTGATGGAATTGTTGATCGTTGCAGCCGACATGCCGGTTGTCTGGCCCTGGGTGACGGTGTTGAGCAAACCCTGCAAGACGGTGGAAATCTGTGACTGCGCCGATGACGCCACGCCAAGCACGGAAGAGCCAAAATTCAGGCTGTCTTGCACAGCTGAAAGGCCTGAGACGTCTGCCTGCATGGTTTGCGCGATTGAGTAGACGGCCGGATTATCTGAAGCCTGAGAGATTTTTTTGCCGGTGGAGATCTGATTCTGGGTTGTCGCCAGCGCCGACTGGGTTTGATTGAGCGACTGCAAGGCAGCCATTGCGCCAAGGTTGGTGTTCACGGAAAACATGCGGAAAGCTCCTTTTTCGATACCGCGTATGACAATCTCGCGCCCTTGACGCGGCGATCATCCACATTGCACCCCCAGGATTTTCCGGATGGGCAACACCAGATTGGCCGAAAAACGTTAAGCAAGTGTTTATCGAAATAGATTATTTGCGAATGGCGATCACATCAGGAGCCGCCCATGACGGGCACTGCCATTCTGCCGCCGATCACTACCTATACGATGGTATCCGCCCATGAGGCGAGCTATGTGGCGAGTTTCTCGTCCTCTGATCCGCAAACGAAGTCTGACGCCACCTATTTTAAAGCCATTGCCGCGAAACTGACCACGCCAGACGCATTGCTAAAAAATTATCGCGCGCTCGGCATCGTATTGAATGCATTTGGGATCAATTCCTACATCCACGACACCGCATTACTGAAGCAGTTGATGACCCAAAACCCCAATGCCAAATCATCTACTGCGTACCAGATTAACAACCCCGCTCTCACCCGCTTTGCGACGGCGATGGGACAATTTACATCACCGCCGTTTGCCTCAGCCAGCAATGTCACGGCATTGCTGAACGCCAATGCCACCAATAATTTTGAAACCCAAAAAGACAGTCTTGCCCCCGGTATTGCCAACGCTTTGTATTTTACGCGCAGTATCGGAGCTATTACCTCGGTTGATCAGTTGATGTCTGATCCAAAACTATTGCAAGTTGCGCAAGTTGCAACGAGTATGCCGACTTCATTCGGAACGCTGGATTTTACAACGCAGCATAAACTTTTATCGGCTAAAATTAACATCAACGATTTTCAAAAATCGGGCTTCACCCAGGAATTTGTGACAAAATATTTGGCGTTAAATGAGGCGAACAGTACCACGCCAAACGATAACTCTGGCGCGATAGCTATTTTGAGCAGCAACGGTTCAGCAGGAAACATTTTGAACGCGCTGCTTCCGAATTATACCACAAATTCCGATCCCGCATTGATATTGTTTTCAAACGGAACAAACCCTTCATCCGGAACGTCAATATTGTCTTTGATCGCGTAACGCAGGCGCCAATGACGATGTCATACTCTCATCACCAGAGATGGAGCGACACGATGCGTGCCGTAATTTTGGGACTAATCCTGCTCACCAGTCACTTGCGGGCTGAAACAATAGTGTTGCCGAACAAGGTGGTGGTGGAGTTGTTTACCTCTCAAGGCTGCTCCTCCTGCCCCCCAGCCGATGCGGTGTTGCGTGAACTGGCAACACAGCCGGAGATTTTGGCGCTCAGTTTCCATGTAACATATTGGAATTCCTTGGGCTGGAGCGATCCCTACTCGCTTGATCTTGCCACATCTCGGCAACGCAATTACCAGCGGAGCTTTGACGCCAACACGATCTATACCCCCCAAATCGTCGTTCAGGGCTCCGCTGAAATGGTGGGCTCGGATCGCTCGGCCGTCTTTCGCGCCATCGAACTTGCCGCAGCGAGCAACCAAACTTTGCCGAGCTTGCTGATCAAGACCACCCCAGCAGCAGCGGACTTAACGATCGAGATTGGTAGCGGGGCAGGATCGGCTGACATTTTGCTGATTGGCTACGACCACCAACATCGTACCGCAATCGCGCGCGGTGAGAACGCTGGGCGCGATCTTGTGGAGGCGAACATTGTTCGAAGCCTGCGCAAAATTGGCAGCTGGACGGGGGCAAAATTATCACTGACCACCGCAGTGCCTATTGGCGAAGAGGCTGCTATTGTTGTTCAAGCGGCTGATGGTCGGATTTTGGGTTCCGGCGTTGTGCCTAAACTCGCTTCCAAGACGGGCAAAGGCTGAGTGCGGCCTGCTCAGCGACGTCATTGACACTGTTAGGCCACGCGGATGATCAGCGTTTTTATCAACGCAATAACCAGTCCCGGAACGGTTTGCACAGTACTTGCCCTGCTCGGCGTGCCGCTGCTCTGGACAAAAGCGCTACCGACCGGTCGCGCGATGGTCAGTGTCAGCGTGGTAGCATTGACACTGATCCTGCTGTTGCCGGTTGATCAATGGTCACTCGCACCGCTGGAGGATCGATTTGCTAGCACGACGCTGCCCGCGGCTGTGGACGGCATTATCGTGCTCGGCGGTGCGCAGGAGACCGGGATTTGGCAAGATCGCGGGCAGCCGGCACTCAACGTGGCAGCGGATCGCATGACCGAATTTGCGATACTGGCGCGCCGTTATCCGCAGGCGAGGCTGGTGTTCTCCGGTGGCACCCCGCCCTCGCGCCCCGATTCTGCCCCCGAAGCCGATGTCGCGCGCGATTTGCTGATCGGGTTGGGCGTGGCACCAGAACGTTTGACGTTCGAGGATCGTTCAAGCACCACCTGGGAAAATGTTATCTTCACCCGGGCAATGATCAAACCGACGCCGACAGAAAAATGGCTGTTGGTGACCTCAGCCAGCCATTTGCCGCGCGCAATCGGGGCGTTTCGCGCGGCGGGTTGGGAGGTGCTGCCCGCCCCAGTGGGATATAAATCCTTTCATAACACCGGCCTGCGCACCCGGCGGAGCCTGGCTGAAAAACTCCTTCTGCTTGATACTGCGGCGCATGAATGGATTGGATTGCTGACATATTGGGCGCAAGGCCACTCCACTGCGCTGTTCCCCGCGCCGCGCTGAAGCTTCACGTAAGCCCGGCCAGTTTTAGGCCTTCGGCGTAAATCGCGCGGTCTTGCGTCCGCCGCAAAGCAGACCGCTCCATTGCATCTGCCAAGCAGAAGCCAGGGACTTGGCGTTGCATCTTGGTGCGCAATTCGACCGCCTCATCCCAGCGCCCTAGATGGCCCAGCGCCGACAGCAAGCCCTTCATTGTGCCCATCATATAGGGATTGAGTGCCAGGGAACGCCGCCCCAAGGTGACGGCGCGTTCAAACTCCTGTCGCGCCAAACAGGGCACGATCAACGCGGAATCGAAAAAAAAGCTGTGCGGATCAAACGGTGATAGAGCACGCGCGCGCTCACCATGCAGCACTGCCTCGTCGTGCCGCCCGGCATAGGCTAGGGTGAGGCAAGAGACCGCCCAAGCGAATGGCAGATTGGGGTTGAGCGCCAGTGCTCGCTCATGCAACGCCACGGTCTCACCAATGTCTTTGTGCAGCAGAAAGCTGTTAACGTGGGCGGCGATCGACAACGCGCGCGCACAGCCCGGATCTAGTGCGACCGCCCGTTGTGCCAATTGGCCGGCGCGGCGCATGGCATCTGCGGGATGTTCGGCAAAGCTTTGGCCCACTAAAAACAGATGCCAACAGGCATACCACCCTAGAATCGCGGCATTATCCGGTGCCATTTCGGCTGCACGCTCTAGCCAATCGCCGGCTTGTCGGTAGTCCGGCTCGACCAGTCGAAAAATTGCAGGCACCGCGCGCAACATCAGATCCAATGCGCTGGCGTGCTCAACCGAACGCTGCGCAGCGCGGCGGCTTTCCTGCAATAGGATATACGGGTCAGCTTGCGCGGCGGTGGCGGCGGCGATGTCGTCTTGCAGGGTCAGCACATCGTCTGCCGCACGCTCGAAGCGCTGCGACCACAACATCTCGCCGCCAGCGCGCATATCCAGCAGCCGGACGGTGACGCGCAATTCGTCGCCACCGGCGGGCTTGCGGCGACGCTGAATGGCACCGTCGAGCAGGAAATCGACCTCCAGCGCCCGCCATCGCTCAGACTGATCGCCGGCGTCGTGGCTAACGCCGGTCATGCTCCTGGGGGCGATGAGGTTAAGCCAGCGCACGCGCGACATGGCGGTGGCGATTTCTTCTGCCAACTCCACGCCAACCGTGTCGGCATCGGCGGGGTCGGATGTGCGAAACACCGACACGCCCAAACACACACCTGCCGAGTGCCGCCGTGGCGGGCTGACATGCACGGTTGCTGCGGAACTCGACTGCATTGAAACGCGGGGTGCTGCCTGCACAGAATTGTCCAGCAGAGCATGCGTTTCGGCGGATGGCGATCGGTTGCCGGAATTGGCCAAGGCGCGCGTGCAGCGATCCAGCGCCTCCATCGCCGCGGCCCGTTCGCCGCACGCCAGATGTGCCTGGATCAGGCGCTGCCAGCCGGTTTCGTTGGTAGGTGCGAAACTGACCAGCCGCCGGGCCGCGGCGATCACCGCTTCCGGCTCACTTTGACGATCCAACACCATGCCGGCCAAGCTCACAGCGGCCTCACGCAAGCGGCGCGCCTCGCTGGTAATCCAAGCGTCGAACGCCTCATCAAGGCCCGCCAATTCTTCCAGCAATTCACCTTGCACCAGATCGAGCAAATCCCCTTGGCCTGAAGTGGCAGTGTTGATCGCCACCACATCGCTCCAGACTTTATCGAGATCGAGTACGAGGTGCTGTCGACCGGTTCGCAAGCGTGCAAGGCCGTTGGTTTGGCAGAATTCCTGAAGTTCATGCACGCATTGGCGGAGCGAAGCGCGAGCCTGCTCACGCTCACGGGTGCTCCATAGCAGACCGGCGATACGCTCGCGCAGGACCGGCTTACCATCAGCGAGCGCCATGATTGCCAGCAAGGCGCGGGTTTTGCGCACGCGCGGCAATTCCACCTCACCCTGGGTGGATTGCGCTGACATCTGCCCGATGAGACGCAGGCGAACTTGCCGCGTTCCGCCCGGCTCTCTGCGTACGACCTGCGTTTGGGCATGGCCAGAGGCCGATTTGGCGGTGCGCCAGACTGGCTGGCCGGAAAGCGCGGCGAATTCAAACGGCAAACGAGATTTCATAGGAACAATTTCTTGACTCCAGCCAGGCCAAAAGGAATTTTATCCAGGTCGCTGGATGGATACGATCCAGCGTCATCAGCGAACCGCAGTCTGCCGGGTTTTTCACGGCGTTGCGGTAATCGCTCGTCACAGATTTCGTGACATCACCGTTAAAATTTCTCATCCGTCAAAAAAGGGCCATTCCTCATGTCCAATGTTAACTCGACTGTGAAAATTACCGCCGCAACCGCAAAGAAGGCTGACATCCATGTCGGCGGTACCTCCTACCGCCTGCCGCGCACGGCGCTGACGCGCGTGGTCAAATCAGCAGCGCCGAAGGCTGGCTGATCTTCCGACGATTGCAGCCGGTCCCTTCAGGGGGCCGGCTGTTTCGCCTGTGGCCCGAAACCTCCCGGAGCTTGGTTCGCACATGCATATCGCCCCCCTCGCCTTGCCTGAAGATGGCACACAAGTTGTACGTTTCCATCGCCTGATTGACACCGCACGACCGCCACAGCGGGCCGACCGCGCAGCAGGCGGCACAATGCCGACCCGAGCCGCGAGATTCTGCGATGCGGCGGCGATGGCGGCGGGGTTTGGCTATTATATCTTTCCGCCCATGAGCCTGAGCCTGCTGTGGGATGGTGATGATATTTTCTGGTCACACGCCGACCAACCGGAATGGCGGCTGGTGGAGTTGGAGCCGTTCCCGGGCTTCGAGGCGCGATTTGATGCCGCAGCCCCAGCCGGTATCGTTGGCAGTGCACCGCCGTTTCTGACCCGCATGCCTGAGCCTGGCCATGTGCAGATCTGGACAGGCCTGATTGCGCAGACCGCCCCGGAATGGAGCCTGTTGATCCGCTCGGTTGCAAATATGCCGATGCCAGGCGGCGTGGTGTCGTATGAAGGCATTGTTGAGACCGACCGATGGTTCGGCCCGCTGTTCACCAATCTGCGCCTCACCCGCAGCCATGTGCCAGTCCGCCTTTCAGGCGAACTGCCGCTGTTGCAGGTGCAACCGCTGCCGCGCCTGCTCTACACCGATGCGATCATGGACGCAGCAGGGGTGACGGATGGGATGGACGATTTCGGCCCCGAAGAATGGGAAGCCTATCGCCAGACTGTGACACTTCCGAACCAGATCGCTGACCGACAATTGGGCAGCTACGCCGTGCGGTCCCGCAGACGTCGGCGCTGTCCGATCGAGGCGTAGGGTTATTCTTTGGGTTTGGCGGCAGGCACCGCCACTGGAATGACCGGATCAGTCTCAGTGGACGGCGCCGCGGCGGGCGGCGTGAACAGCTTCTCGGCTGCATTAACAGCCGGGTTTGACGAACTCGGCACGATAACGACGGGGGCCGGTACAACAGCCGCCGCGGATTTGGCGTCGAGATCGATGGGCGGTGCCGCTGGCGCGGTTAGGGCGGGCGTGGCCGCATCAGCCGGTTTTTTCACCGGATGATCATCGGGCACATCAACGGTGTAATCCGGCACTATCCGCGCCTGAGCGCCTGCAATCACCAGCACTTTCTGACCCACCACGAGCGGAATTTCGCCGGTTTGGGTCACGCTGACCAACTCGCCGGACTTCTTACGCACGATATATTCCCACGCTTTGGTATCGCCCGCTGCCTGCTCGACCGACGAGCCGAGCAGTCCGCCGAGCAGGCCGCCTCCGACCGTACCGAGCGCCTGCCCCGTGGCCGAACCCGGCATGCTGCCGCCGATCACGCCGCCCGCCGCAGCCCCGGCCACTGCCCCGGTTTGGCCCGAAACCTTCACATCGACCTGTCGCACGCCAACGACAACGCCTTGGTCGGTTTTGTTCGCCTGCTGCACGGCCGCGGAATTGTAGGTGTTGGGCGACAGATCGGGCGAGCAAGCGGCGAGCGCGAAGATGGGTGTCGCCAAGGCAAGAGCGGTGCGGAATTTAAAATACATAATTGGGCCTCAGGGCGCGTGTCACGAATGGCCCCATATGATTGGGCGCTGACTTGTAGATCGTTCGACGGTGGCACTGCAAACAGGCTATTATGTGGCATGGCTGATGTGACGCAACCTGTTGACCTCGTTTTGATCCTGGCTTTCGACGGCTCGGCCAGCGTGACCTATGAGAGTTTCGGCCTCATTGCCTCCGGCACCGCCGCCGCGTTGCGTGACGAGACGGTTCAAGCTGGATTGCTCGGCAGCGTTCACGGTGCCGCGTTGGTGATGCTGGTGCTGTGGTCCGGCCCTGGCGCGCAGGAGACGTTGGTGGATTGGACTCGGATCGCCTCGCCAAATGATCTCGCCGGTTTCGCCGATCAGGTCGAGAACGTGCCGCGTATCGTGACGGCTGGCAGCACCGCTATCGGCGCGGCGCTGCTCTATTGTGAGACGATGCTGTTTGAAGCCCCGGCGCATTCAGAGCGGCAGGTGATTGATATCGCGGGCGATGGTCGCAGCAATGAAGGTCCAGACCCGACGCCAATCCGAGATCGCCTGGTGAATGCGGGCGTGGTGATCAACGGGCTCTGCGTGCTGCATGAGGAGCCGGATTTGCTGGAGAGTTATCAGCGTGAGGTGATCGGCGGGTTCGGCGCGTTTGCACTGCAATGCCAGGATTATGCGAGTTTTGCCGCAGCGATGCGACAAAAGCTCAGGCAGGAAGTGGCGTGATTATAAAACCTGCAGATGCGGGGGCGGCACCAATCCAAGGCTGTTGGGGATGTCCCACGCCTCATCGACTTTGCGGACTTCGCGGAACCCAGCGCGCCGATAATTCGGCAGCGCCTGCGGGTGGTCGGCAGTGCAGGTGTTGACCGTCATCACCCGCGCGCCCATGCCAAACCCGGTATCGACCGCATGGCGCAGGAACGCGCGGCCGATGCCTTGGCCGATCACATGCGGCAGCAGGCCGAAATAGCTCAGATTGACAGCGGGCCAATGGCCGGAGTCGAGTTCGTAGAAGCCGACAATTTTGTCGTCCCGTTCGGCGAGATAGATCGTGACCGAATGCCGCGCCAGATGCACCGCAAGATCGCGATCAGACATCATTCGTCTGAGCCACCAGAGCCAAGGGCCACCAACATTGTTGTAGAGCTTGCGATACAGCGCCACCGAACACACCGGCAGGCGGCGGACGATGACCCCTTCGGGCAAGGCGGGAGCCGGATCGGTCGGCGCGCGATCCATGCGCAGGAACGTGACGGTTACGTCCACACGCATGGAATCTTCAGTTTCGAAGTCTAGCCGATTCATCGGCTTAGTCGTCGAGGAAGCTGCGCAGCTTGCGGCTGCGGCTCGGATGTTTGAGCTTGCGCAGCGCCTTCGCCTCAATCTGACGAATACGCTCGCGGGTGACGTTGAATTGCTGGCCTACCTCCTCAAGCGTGTGGTCGGTGTTCATGCCGATGCCGAAGCGCAT
>CAIZGT010000071.1 GCA_903932545.1 uncultured Rhodospirillales bacterium | reverse complement strand
GGAGATTGAGATTACCAACGGTGATGTGCAGTGAGCGTAGAAAGGCAGGGTGTGTTCGAGCAGATAAGGCACCCCCTTAGACGGAATGCCGATGGCGTTGAGCATCCCGCCCACCACCTCCGCCACGCGCGGCAATGGGTTCCCGGTGCGCAATTCGGCGGTGATCGTCTTGGTGACAAGCGCTCCGAGGCAGTCGAGATCTAGCACGCCTGCCATTCCCTCGGCGAAAGTGCCAGAGGCAGGCATCACCGGGTTGGTAAGCGTCATCGTGCCGATCTGAACGCGCATATCCGGCATGGATATATCCGTCACGCGATGGCCTCAGCGAAGGAAAACACCGGGCCATCCCAGCACACCCGCTTGTGCACAATCTCATCGCCCTGGCGGATTTCACATACGCAACAAAAGCACATACCCAAACCGCACGCCATTTGCTGCTCCACCGCCACTTCGCCGGAGAGGCCAAACTCAATGGCGAGCTTTTGTTGCAAGCGCAGCAGGCGGTTCGAGCCGCAGGTGAAAAAGGCGTCACACCGGGCTGCGGCGATCAATCCGCGCAGGATGGTCTCAATGTTGTCAGGATCGCTGGTGCCTCCGCTATCTGTGACTTCAATCACGCTGGCCCCATGCGCGCGAAACAATGCCACCGACAGTACTAACTCCGGGCTGCGCGCGGAGAGTATAGCGGTTACACCAATTCCAGCCTCCTGCGCTGCTTTTGCCAGCGGACCGAGCGTTGCCAAGCCGGCGCCTCGGCCGATCGCGACAATATGCTTCCAGCCTGGATTAAGCGTAAAACCATGCCCAAGCGGGCCCATCAGACTGAGCGCCTCGCCCCGCTGTAGCGTGGCGAGCCCGCGTGTGCCCGCACCTGTCACTTTATAAAGAAAAGAAATCTCTCCGGTTTGCGCCTCAGCACCATAAACACTCATTGGCCTACGCAAAAACGGCTCGTCGGTGCCTGTGGTGGGGCATAGCAACTGGTAAAATTGCCCTGGCACAGCACTGGCGGCCAGCTTGCTGCCTGCAACCACCAGATGGCGATATTCTGCGTTTACCGCCTGATGCAAAACCACTTCGCAGCGTTCCTCAGCCACGCGCGGGACGAACAATTTGGTCATCATTCGGCGTCCTGCTGATTGGCAGGCAATGCGGCGGCAAACGCTGGCAGGGCGTTGCAGGCTGCCTCTACCGCGAGCAAGCGGGGCAGGCTCGACAAATCAGTTCCAAAACGGCGGGCATTGCCGATCTGCGGGATTAAGCAGATATCCGCGAGTGTCGGGAATTCACCAAACAAAAACGTTGTTTCGGCCGTGGGCAGCAAAGCTTGGCAGGCGAGCAAGCCATTGAGGCAAGTTTGCTGCACCCACAGCTGCACATCCGCGTCGGATAACCCCAGACCGCTCAAGCGGGCGAGCACGCCAATATTTTGTAACGGGTGAACATCGCAGGCGATGGAAAGGGCAAACGCTCGCACTTGGGCGCGTTGAAAGCTGCTGGTCGGCAACACCGGGGGTTCCGGCCAATTTTCCTCAAGCCACTCAATAATTGCGAGTGATTGAGTGAGAATCCTGCCATCAGCGATTTCAAGTGATGGAACAAGGCCTTGTGGATTTATCCGAAGGTAAAACTCATGCTTTTGCTCCCCTCTGCGCAAATGATGCGCGATATGACCCACGCCCAAACCTTTGAGGTTGAGCGCAATCCGCACACGCCAAGAAGCGCCGGAACGAAAGAAGCCATGCAAGGTGCGCGGCAAAGGCATGCTCATGAGATGTCTCCCGTCAGCCAAGTCAGAAGGCTTGCATAGCCTCGCCGCAGGCTCAACAGAAACCATGGCGCCGCTGCACCCCTGCCCCGCCTGCGCAAAACTGATCTTGTGATTTATATATTTTACATTCAATAAGCGTGTAAATTATCCAACCCCTTGCGGAGTTCGCGTGAATGTCCGGCTCAGAAATCACCCGCCCAACCTTAGCCATTCGTATTGCCCCGCCGAGCCTGAATAGCATTGTCGCGGTGATGTCGGTGGTGTCACTGGCAGTGCTTGCTCTGCTGGTATGGACGCAGCCCGGTGGGCAGTGGCGCTTGGCCGCCTTGGTCTTGGTGGGCAGCTTCATCGGCGCTGCGTTGTTGCGCTCCAGCTTCGGCTTTGCGTCGGCATTTCGCGGCTTGGCGCAATGGGGCGACGCATCAGGGTTTCAGGCCCACGCGCTGATGATCGCATTGGCCTCTGCCCTTATGTTGCCGATGCTGGCGGCTGGCAATGTGTTCGGGATGGCGATGCGTGGGGAAGCGACGCCGATGGGTGTCGGCTTTGCTGTGGGGGCTTTGCTGTTCGGGGCGGGCATGCAGGTTGGCGGCGGTTGTGCATCGGGTACGTTGTTCTCACTCGGTGGCGGCAACGCGAAACTGGTTGGCACTTTGGCTGGCTTCGTTTTTGGTTCCGCCTTGGGCGCTTGGAGT
>CAIZGT010000070.1 GCA_903932545.1 uncultured Rhodospirillales bacterium | reverse complement strand
AGGTGATCGGCTGCGAATTGCGCGAAGCCGGGCGCACTGAGCTGATCTCAGCCGGTGGTGCGGCTGTCGGCAGTGTGGCCGAACTGCCCGGTGAGTTGGATGCGCTGGTGGTGTTTGTGGTCAACGCCGCGCAGGCCAATGCGGCGCTGTTTGGCCCCGATGGTGCGGTCGAGCGCATCGCACCCGCAGGCGTGGTGCTGTGCTGCACCACCATCGCCCCGGAAGTGGCACGCGCGATGGCGGAGAAACTCGCTGAGCGTCAAATTCCGCTGCTCGATGCGCCGGTGTCCGGTGGGGCCGGGGCCGCACGGGCTGGCACGATGACAGTGATGGCATCGGGCACTGAAACCGCCTTCGCCCGTTCCGAGAAGGTGCTCGACGCGATTGCCGGCAAGGTCTGGCGCTTGGGGGATGAGCCGGGTGTGGGCAGCACGGTGAAGATGGTCAATCAATTGCTGGCCGGCGTGCACATCGCCACCGCCGCCGAGGCGATGGCGTTGGGCATCCGTGCAGGCGCTGATCCGCAGACATTGTTTGACGTGATCTCCACCTCAGCGGGGTCGTCATGGATGTTCCAAAACCGGGTGCCGCATATTCTGGCTGGTGACGACACGCCGCTGTCCTCGGTGAACATCTTCGTCAAGGATTTGGGCATCGTGCTCGATCAGGCCCGCGCGATGACATTCCCGCTGCCGATGGCCTCAGCGGCGCACCAGCTGTTCCTTGCGGCTTCGGCAGCGGGGCATGGCGGGAAGGATGATGCGTTTGTGATCCGCTATTGGGAAGCGATGGCGGGGATCGAGTTGCCGAAGAAGAAAGAGGCGTAGCTTTTCCCCTTTTCACTCTTTGAACCGTCATTGTGAGAAGCGCAGGCGACGAAGCCACCCATCGAAACGCCATCTCGGGGCGCGATGGGTTGCTCCGCTACGCTGGCAATGACGATTAAACGTAATAACGGCGCAAACTGGCACCACACTTGCTAGGTCGCTCCCATCGGTTCATCGATGGGAGACTAGTCTATGCGTCGTCGCACGCTTCTGGCCACCGCAATTGCCGCCCCCTTGGCCACGCCGTTCATATCTCGCGCCGCCCGCGCGGATGAAATCGTGGTGAAAATGGGGGTGCTCAAACTCATCCATTCCATCACCCCTTATTTTTATCAGAAATTCGCCCCTGAAGGCGTCCGCTTCGAGATTATCCCGTTCGAATCACCCAATGACGGCAAGAACGCCGTGGTGACCAAATCGGTGGATTTCGGCACGTTCGGCGTCGCGGCCAGCATTCTCTCGGCGGTGGCACGCGAGCCGTTGGTGGTAATCGGCTCGGCCTGCAACAAGGGCATGGCCATTGTCTCGGGCAAATCGAGCGATATCAACACTATCAAAGACCTCAAAGGCCACCGTATCGCCATCCAGCCGGGCTCAACGCAGGAAGTGTTCCTGCTTGAGCGCATGCGGATGGAGGGTTTGAGCGTGAAAGACATCACGCCGGTGCGCGTGTCGTTCTCCGAAATGCACGCGGCGTTGGCGCGCGGTGACGTCGATGCCTATGTCGGCGCCGAGCCCGCCCCGGGTATTTCGCTGGCCTCCGGCGTGGGCAAGATTGTCGAATATCCATACTCGACCGCGATGGGCAGCCTCAACATGATCCTGGCCACCCATAAAGAGACGACGGAAACCAACCCAAAGCTCTGCCAGATGCTGGTGAACACGCAACGTCAGGCGAGTGCCTATGCAATGGGCAATCCCGAAGCAATGATGGAGATGACCACAGCCAAACTCGGCCAGAAGCATGAGGCGCTGGTGTATTCCGTGCCGAACGTCGCGCTGAATTGGAAGATGACGCCGGAGATGTTGGCAGGCTGTGAAGCCTATGCTGAACAGATGCTGGCGCTGAAACAGATCAAAGCGATCCCGGATATGAAGGCGCTGTTCGATCCGCGCTTCTCTGATCTTGTGGCCAAACAGGTGTGAGCTTGGTTCTAACCCAGTCTAACCGGCTGGCGCGGCAGGTAGCACTGCCCGCCTGCCTGCCGCTGATCCTGGTCGTTGCGTGGTGGCTGGGCACCCGCAACCAAACCTATTCACTGATCCCGTCCCCTTGGGAGGTGGCTGTGGAGATGGTTGATCTCGCCATTGGCGGCATCAATGACGATGCGTTCAGCCAAATGCTGATCACCAATCTGGTCGCCTCCACTGGGCGGGTCTATGGTGCGTTCCTGCTGGCGGCGGTGTTGGCATTGCCGCTGGGGATGATGATCGGCAGGCTCGCCACCGCACGCGATATGCTGGACCCGATGTTTCAGGTGCTGCGCCCGGTGCCGGTGACGGCGTGGCTGCCATTGTCGATGATTGTGTTCGGCCTTGGTCCGAAATCGGCGTTTTTCCTGGTGGCTCTCGGGGCGTTCTATCCGATTTTGGTCAACACCATCTTCGGCGTGCGCAGCGTGGAGCCGCGATTGTTCGAGGCGGCGCAGATGCTCGGCACCAAACCGGCGGCAATGTTCCCGCGCGTGGTGCTGCCTGCGGCTTTGCCGGGCATTTTCACCGGATTGCGCCTGGGCCTCGGTTTTTCGTGGGTGGTGATCGTGGTGGGGGAAATGACCGGCGTGCCGACTGGCCTTGGTGCGATGATCATGGATGCGCGCCAACTCAGCCGCACCGAGGTGGTGATTGACGGCATGATTTTGATCGGCGCGGCCGGTTATATCTCGGATCGCGCGGTGATGCTGCTCGGCCGCCGCCTGCTGCGTTGGAGCCCGCAACATGCCGGTTGAGATGATCCGCGTAGAGGCGGTGAACAAAACCTTTGGCGCGTTCCAGGCACTCGAAGGCGCTGAGTTGCGGGTGGAGGAGGGCGAGTTCATCTGCCTGATCGGCCCGTCCGGCTGCGGCAAATCCACCTTGCTGCGCATTCTGGCGGGGTTCGAGCAGCCCACCAGCGGCTACGTGTTCGTCGGTGGGCGCGAAGTGGCAGGGCCAGGGCCAGATCGCGGCATGGTGTTTCAAGATTACGGCCTGTTCCCCTGGCTCACCGTGCGCCGGAATATCGGCTTCGGCCCAGCCGCGCGCGGCCTGCCCAAAGCGCAGATTGCCGAGACAGTAGAGCGTTTTGTGGACATGGTTGGCCTGTCAAAATTCGCTGACCGCTTCCCGCATCAACTCTCCGGCGGCATGAAGCAGCGCGTCGCCATCGCCCGCGTCTTGGACAATGACGCGCGTGTGGTGCTGATGGACGAACCGTTCGGCGCGCTCGACGCGATGACGCGTGAGCGGTTGCAAGATGAACTGCTTGAGATTTGGGCGCGCACCAAACTCACCGTGATTTTCGTCACCCACGCCATCGAGGAGGCGATTTTGCTGTCCGATCGCGTGGTGGCGATGGCCGCTGGGCCGGGGCGGATTGTAGCTGATACGCGCATCGATTTGCCGCGCCCGCGCGACGTCTCCTCAGTGGAGTTCAACGCGTTGCGCCGCAGCTTGAACCTGCAACTCCACCCGCCCGAGACGCTCGACGCGCATTAATTGTGAAGAAGCTGAGACACTGGGCGATCTGCGGATGAGGCTAGCGGGAATCTGCGATATCAACGACACTTCCTTTGAGAAGTCTGCTTGAAGAAGGCATCGATATGACCAGCTACAAAACGCCGAAGCGCGCCCCGCACGGGGAATGGGCTTATATGTCGCGCGAAGAGCGTGATCTTGCTTATAACAACACCGCAGCTGTTCCGGCTGCCGCACAAATTCAGGCCGCACGCGCCGCCGCCTCAGCCAATTTCCGCGCCACCCGCGCAGGCAAGCTCGACCAAGCCTATGGCACCAGCGAGCGCACAAAATGGGATTTGTTCCCCACCTCTGAGCCAACGTCGCCCTGTTTGGTGTTCATCCATGGCGGCTACTGGCAGCGCGGCGCGCGTGATCTGGTGTCGGTGTTGGCCGAGGGCGTGCGCCCGCTCGGTTGGTCAGCGGCGTTCATCGGCTATGACCTCACGCCCCATGTGAAGCTCTCCGACATCGTGGCACAAATCCACCAGGGCTTGAACTGGCTCGGCCAGCACGGCCCGGATTACGGCATTGCCGGCCCAATTGTGGTGGCCGGGCATTCAGCCGGTGGGCATTTGGCGGCGATGGCGCTGTCGAACCAATACGTGAAAGCCGCCTTGGCGATCTCAGGTGTGTTCGAACTCGGACCGATCCGCGACACCCCACTCAACGACGCGCTGCAACTGACCGATCTGGAAGTTGAAACACTCTCACCGCTGCGCTTGCCGGTGGTGAACAAGCCGATGGGCATTGCCTATGGCACCAAGGAACTTCCGGCTCTGGTGGAAGATGCCCGCCGCTTGCATGCACGCCGCGCCAACCAGCACGCCCCCGGCCCGCTGATTCCGGTGGTCAATGCCGATCACTTCGACATTCTGGACGAATTGCAGGCGCCTGATGGCCTGCTCACACGTGCGGTGTTGGATTTGGCGCGTTAACTCACGCGTTTCGCAATGGCGGGATTAAACCCGCCATTGCGAAAATACTGTGAATTACTCTTGCGAGGAGCCGACCGAGATCGGGATTTCCCGCAATTCGGCCGCCAAATCGCCCGGCTGGTCGCCCAAGCCGGCTGGCATGATCAACGGCGGAATCACTTGAGCCTGCGCTGGCATGGCCTGCTGCTCTTCTTCCTGATCATTGTCTTGGCTGCTCGTGCCGTCATGGTTCTGCTCATTGGCCCGCGGAGGGCGCGGCGTGTGCTGAACCGGCGCGCCGCCATTTTGCTGAACCGCTTGGTTCATCGCGTTCAGGATGCGGAAATAATGCTCGGCATATTGGAAATAGCTTTCCGCCGTCACCCGATCCCCACCACTGGTCGCATCACGACCCAGTTGTAGATATTTCTCAAACAACTGCTGTGCGGTGCCGCGGATGCGCACATCTGGGCCGTTACTGTCGAAAACATGGTTCCGATTGAGCGGAGCGCCGCCGCCCTGAGTCCGAATCGGACCGCCACTGCCGCCGCCGCCT
>CAIZGT010000069.1 GCA_903932545.1 uncultured Rhodospirillales bacterium | reverse complement strand
GGCTTCAGGCGATCCACCCAGCCGAGCACGCGTTCGGTCCAGGCATGCGTCTTGTGCGGTCGATGCTGGAAACAGCCCACAACCCAGGTATCCACGCCCTCAAGCGCGGCAAACGCCGCATCATCAAGATCAACCGCGTCGGTGCTGTAGCCGAATGCGCCACAGCGCAGGCCGAGTGAGCGCATGAAGCCGTGGTCTTGATCAAAGGTCACCACGTCCAACCCGGCCACGCGCACCACATCACCCGGTGTGAAATCCCGCCCAATCAGCGCCGGGCTGAAGAACAGCGGTGGCTTCCAGGGGCGGAAGGCATAGGCGAAGCGGGCGCGCAGTTCGTCCAGCGTCACCTTGGTGCCGAAGGCGTCCAGCGGCCGACCGATGATGCGGTTGAGCTGACGCAGATCGTCAATGCCCAACACGTGATCAGCGTGCGAATGGGTGTAGAGCACCGCATCCACCCGCTTCACCCGATTGGCGAGCATCTGTTCACGCAGATCAGGCGAGGTATCGATCAGCAGAATTTCGCCGCTTGCGGTGTTCTCCAGCAATGTGGAACTGCGCAGGCGGATGTTACGCTGCTCATGCGGGTCACACACGCCCCAATCGCCACTGCCATCCGCCCCGCCGATATGCGGCACGCCGGTGGAGCCGCCAACCCCCATCAGAGTGACGCGCAACCCCATCGCTCAGGCCGCCTTGCGGTAGAGGCGGCGGAAATTGGCGGTGGTGAGCTCGGCCATCGCTTCTGGGCTGATGCCGTGCAATTCGGCCAGCACGCGCGCGGTGTTGGCGACATAGCTCGGTTCGTTGCGTTTGCCGCGATACGGCACGGGCGCCAGATACGGGCTGTCGGTTTCCACCAGCAGACGCTCTTTGGGAACATCGCGCGCGATGTCTCGGATATCTTGCGATTTTGGGAACGTCAGAATGCCGGACAGGCTGATATAGCCACCCAGTTCCAGCGCCGCCTCGGCCAAAGCGCGGGTGGAGCTGAAGCAATGCAGCAGAAACGGAAACGCGCCCTGCCCGCTCTCATCACGCAAAATCTCGGCGATATCGTCATCGGCATCGCGCGCGTGGATGCACAGCGGCAATTGCGTGATGCGCGCGGCGGCGCAATGCGCGCGGAAATTTGCCTTCTGATCGTCACGCGGCGCTTTGTCATAGAAGTAATCCAGCCCAGACTCACCGATGCCGATCACCTTGGGAAATTCCGTCAGCGCGGCAATTTCCTCCGGCGTGGGCATCCCCTCCTCCCCGGCCTGATGCGGATGCACGCCCACGGTGCACCAAACATTGGGATGATTATCTGCAATATCACGCAGTTGGGCGGCTTGGCTGAGACGGGTGTTGATCGTCACCACCTCCCCCACGCCCGCCTCAGCGCATCGCGCCAGCATGTCGGTGATTTCATCCGAGGTGAAATAGTCGAGATGGCAATGCGTATCGATCAACATGCTCAGGCTTCCGGCTCCACAAAACGTGGGAACACCCCAGCCGGCGCAGGCAGCGGCGTGCCGGTGGCGATTGGCGTGGCGAGATCGGCCAATTGGCGGGCATTTGCCGCAACACCAAGCTGATCGAGCATTTTGCTCATGCTGTCTGGCATGAACGGTTGCAACACGCTTGCCACCACGCGCAGCAAATCAAGCAAATTGGCAAGGACGGCTTCCATCCGCACCATGTCGGTTTTGCGCAGAGTCCAAGGCGCTTGCTGGTCGATATAAGCGTTGCCCGCGCGGATGGTCACCCACACCGACTCCAACGCCTCATGGAAGGCTTGGCGCGAGATTGCATCGCCCACGTGCTTGATCAGCGCGTCACGCAGGCTTGCAAGAGCTTGATCTTCCGGCGTTTCCGCCCCGCGCGAAGGCATCACTGCACCCGCATTCTTCGCAATAAAGCTCAGCGTGCGCTGCGCCAGATTGCCCAGATCATTCGCAAGTTCGACGTTCATCCGACGGATGAGCGAGGCGCGCGAATAGTCGCCGTCTGAGCCGAACGTCGTCTCCCGCAGCAAGAAAAAGCGCAGCGGATCGACGCCGAAGGTTTCGGCGAGTTCGCGCGGGTCGATCACGTTGCCGATCGACTTGCTCATCTTCTCGCCTTCAATGGTCCACCAACCATGCGCGAACACGCGCTTGGGCAGAGGGAGTTCGGCGGCCATGAGCAAAGCGGGCCAGATAACGGCATGAAAACGCAGAATGTCTTTGCCCACGAGATGCAGATCAGCGGGCCAAAACTTCCACAATGGGCCGTCGGTGTCCGGATAACCGATGGCAGTGAGATAGTTGGTGAGCGCGTCGATCCAGACATACATCACATGCGCATCATCGCCCGGCACCGGCACGCCCCAGCGGAATGAGGTGCGCGAGATCGAGAGGTCTTTCAAACCCTCCGGCGATTTCAGAAAGCCGAGCACCTCGTTGCGGCGCTCTTTCGGGCCGATGAAGTCAGGATTTGCCTCGATATAGTCGATCAACTTCTGGCCAAATGCCGACATGCGGAAGAAATACGAAGGCTCGGTGACGTATTCCACCGGCGCACCCGTGGTCGCGATTTTTTCGCCGTTCGCGTTAACGATGAGTTCAGCTTCATCGTAGAAGCTCTCGTCACGAACCGAATACCATCCCTCATAGCCGCCAAGATAGATATGCCCACCGGCCTGCAGCTTCTCCCACAATGCCTTCGATGCGCGCTTGTGGCGATCTTCGGTGGTGCGGATGAACGCGTCATTCGAGATGTTCATCTGCCGCGCGATATCGGCGAACACTGCGCTCACCTCATCGGTGAACAATTGCGGCGCTTTGCCCGCATCGGCCGCCGCTTTCTCAACCTTCTGGCCGTGCTCATCGGTGCCGGTGAGAAAAAACACCTCATACCCGTCCAGCCGCTTCCACCGCGCCAGCACATCGGCGGCGATCATGGTGTAGGCGTGGCCAATATGCGGCGCGCCGTTGACGTAAAAAATCGGCGTGGTGAGGTAGAAATGCTTGCTCATCGGTATCCCGTTCGCGGCGTGGTCTATCGTCCCGCCAGCATCATAATGGCGCGTGAGACAGCTTGTCGCTTGTCCAGATACAAGCCCTCAGTCTCGGCCTGCAGTGAGCCGAGGGCGTGCCAGATATCGACCCAATCGGCAAGGCTGCGCACGCCGAGCAGCTTTGCCTGTTCGGGGTCGATATGCCCCCGTCCAGCCTCACGAACCGCGGCGGCGATGGCGGCGCGCAGCAAATCCATGAAGGTGGAGAACGCCTCTTCGCTGCGGCCCAACGCATCAGCCACCTCATCGCCGAGCAGCACGCCGGGGCGCGGTAGGCTGTCCAGCACTCGGTTGACGAGTTCGGCGGCGGGAATGCCATCGCCCGCGGCAAGCGTGAGGGCGCGGCCGATGGAGCCTTCAGCGAGCCCAGCCAGCCGCGTATGCTGATCCGCGTCTGCTTCGGGCAGATAGCGGGTGAGCAGCGTTTGCATCGTCGGCGCGTCCAACGGCCCCAGGCGGAGACGGCGGCAGCGACTGCGGATGGTGGGCAGCAAGCGGCCCGCGGCGGAACAGACCAAAATGATCACCGCGCGCGGCGGTGGTTCTTCCAACACTTTGAGCAGCGCGTTGGCGGCGTTGCGGTTGATGTCCTCGGCGCCATCCACCACCACCACCCGCCAGCCGCCCTCGGCTGGGGTCAGGCGGAGAAAGCCCGAGACTTCGCGCACGGTGTCGATGACGATCTCACCGCGCATTTTCTTCGTCTTCTCATTCCACTCTCGCTCAATGGTGAGCAGATCGGCATGGGTGTTGGCGGCGACGCGGCGGAATACCGGATGCTCGGGCGGCAGTGTCAGCCCGTCGCCTTTCGGCGCACCTGCCAACAAATACCGCGCAAACCGATAGGCCAGCGTGGCTTTGCCCACACCCTGCGGCCCGGTGATCAGCCAAGCGTGATGCATCCGGCCGGATTGGAGTGCGTGGGCCAGCATGGCTTCGGCGGCGTCTTGTCCCAGCAACAACGGATTCTCGCGCGGACTCGGTGCGCTCATGCGATCGCTGCCGCCAAAATATCGGCGGAGACTTCGCTCAGGCTGCGATTGGCATTGATCACCACGCAGCGTTGTGGATTGTCCTGCGCGATTTTGAGAAACCCGTCCCTCACGCGCGCAAAGAATGCAGTGCCCAGGCTCTCATAGCGATCCGCCGCCGCGCCGCGCGACGACAGGCGCATTTCGGTGGTTTTCACCGACACATCCAGCACCAGCGTAAGATCGGGCACCAAATCGATCATGCGAGAGAACTCGGCAATCTGCGCCAAATCGCCGCCCAGCGCGTAACCCTGATAAACCATGGTGCTGTCGTAATACCGATCGCACAACACCCATGCCCCGCGCGCCAAAGCCGGACGGACGGTTTTGGCAACATGCTCGGCACGAGACGCAAAATGCAGAAACAATTCGGCCTGCGGTGCCCATGACACATCGCGCGACAGCAGCAGACCGCGCAAGATGTCAGCCCCAGGTGATCCGCCCGGCTCACGCGTGACCACCACTTCAACGCCGCGCTGGCGCAACGCCTCAGCGAGAACGCGGATTTGGGTGGATTTCCCCGCCCCCTCGCCACCTTCGAGCGTGATGAATCTCGGCTTATGCACCTGTGAGCTTGTGCGACAGCACGGTCATCGCCCGCCCGGCGAGGCCGAGTTGGTTCACATCAGCCCCGGCGAGCAACGGCACATCCATATCCGGCACGCCATCCCCGCGCACTGTCAGCGTGCCCAGGCGGGTGCCGCGCAGGATCGGCGCGGGGATTGGGCCGTCATAATTCACCGAGACATTCGCCTTGTCGCGCCAATTGCGCGGCATTGTCAGGATCAAGTCACGCCCAGCCACCAGCGGCACCGTGGGCGTGGTGCCAAGCCAGACCGGCGCTTGCTCAATCACATCACCAGCGGCGAACAGCGACACGTTCTCAAACGAGGCAAACGCCCAATCGAGCAGCCGCTCGCCCTCTTCCCCGCGTGCGCGCATGCTGGGCAGGCCGTTGATCACCACAATCACCCGGCGATTGCCGCGCATGGCGGTGCAGGCAAGGCCGTAGCCGCCTTCATCGGTGTGGCCGGTCTTGAGCCCGTCCGCCACGCCCTTTTGCACCAGCGTGTTGCGGTTGCCCTGCTCAATGCCGTTGTATTTGAAAAATTTTTCTGAATCGTAGTGGTAATATTCCGGGAAATCCGCGATCAGTCGCCGCGCCACCACGGCGATATCGCGCACCGTCATGCGGTGTTCCGGATCGGGCCAGCCGGTGCAGTTGCGGAAATTGGTGCCAGTGAGGCCGAACTCGGCGGCCTTGGTGTTCATCAGTTCGACAAAGCCCTGCTCAGAGCCTGCAATCCCTTCGGCCAGCACGATGCAGGCATCATTGCCGGATTGCACAATCATGCCCCGAATCAGATCTTCCACCTTCACCGAGGTATTGAGGCCGACGAACATCTTCGAGCCCTGCATCCGCCAGGCCTTTTCGCTGACCGCCAATTCCTGGTTCAGTGCCAATTTGCCCTGCTTGAGCCGCTCATAAACAATATAAGCCGTCATCATCTTGGTGAGGGATGATGGCACTTGCGAGACATCGGCATCCTTGTCGAGCAGCGTGGCACCGGAGGTGAAATCCAGGATCACCGCGAATTTCGCCTCGGTGTCGAGTGGCCCGATCGGGGTTTTGGCGGGCGAGCCGCTGTAAACCGTCTCGGGCTGTGGCTTGCGTGCGACGCTCGGCGCTGCTGGTTTGGCAGGCTTCTTGGCGGTCTTGGGCACGGTCTGCGCCAACACCGAGATCGGCAGGCTTAGCCCACCGAGCAGCATCAGGCGGCGGGCGAACTTGGGTTTATTCAACGACGATAGCGGCATCATTCACTCCTGCGGCAATCGTGCGCGCGAGCATGGCTTCGGCATCAGGCACCGTAAACAGCGGCCCGATGCGGATACGATAGGCTTTATCACGCGGGGCGGTGTAGCTGGTGGTGAGCCGCGCGCCGAGATAAGCCAGCTTGTTGCCGAGGATGGAGGCATAATCCATCCGGCTGAAACTGCCAGCGTCAATATAGAGCATGCCGGGATGCGCTGGCACTTGATACACCTGCTCAGGCAGCCGCAACCCCACCGCATCGGTGTGGCCGATTGCGGTATTGGCCACAATCGGCCCGCCCGCCGCCACTTTGCCGCGATTGGACTGGCCAACACCACTTGGCGGGGCGAGGCTTTCCGACGCCACGGTGCCGACCGGAGCCGCCACCACCTCCAGCTTCGGTGCCGCATCATCGAAGGTGGAGGCCAATTGCCGCGTCATTGTGTCATCGGTTTGGATGCGCACCCGCGTGCCGTCTTGCGTCATTCCCAGCAACTCAGCAGCACGGCGGCTGAGTGCGATCAGGCGAGTTGGCTGCGACGGGCCGCGATCATTCAGACGCACACGGATTTGGCGGCCATTTTCGAGGTTCGTCACCAACAGCACGGCCGGCAATTGCAGCGTGCGATGCCCGGCCATCAGCGCCGATTGGTCGAATTTCTCGCCATCGGCGGTGTAGCCGCTGCTGCTGGGCGCAAACGTGGCCAACCCGGTGTCGTCCACGCCATATTCGGCGCGCGGATAACGCCACACATCGCCAATTTTATAGGGCGCGCCCACCACGTAATGCACGCTCGGCACCGGGGCTGCTGGCTTGTTTTGAAACAGCGTACATCCGCCCAAACCGAGCAGCAAAGCCAGCATCAACCAGGGGAGCACGAAGCGCATCACGCCACCAATGCGTCGCCGAGCAGGCCGACGCTGATGCAGTATTTGTCGGGCGGATTATAGGCCCGCAGCGCGCGATAGCTCGGGTAGAACGCCAGATATGCCTCATCCGCCGGACCGCCGGGCAGCACAACAGACACTTTGGTGTCGGACGGCACATCCTCGATGCTCAGCCCCTCTTTGCGCCAATCCGCCACGCTACGGCGGTTGTTGTGTCCGGCGAGTTGGGTGTTGAAGCTGGCGGGAAGATCCACCGCCCTGCCCCACGGAATGCTCATCTTCCACCCTTCGCCCAGCAGGCAATTGGCGGTGGAGGCGAACACGTCGCCCATATCAGACCAGATATCGCGCCTGCCGGTGCCGCTGAAATCAACGGCGTATTTGATGAACACGTCCGGCATGAACTGGGTTTGCCCCATCGCACCAGCCCAGGAGCCGATCATGTGGTCGGGCGAGATGTCGCCGTGATCGACGATTTTGAGCGCGTCGAGCAGTTGCGGCTCGAAATAGGCGCGGCGGCGGCCTTCCCAGCACAGCGTGACAAGGCAGTCGATCACTTTGAAATTGCCCATCTGCACGCCGTAATCGCTCTCCAGCGCCCAGATGCCCATGATCGCGCTGGCCGGCACGGCGTATTGTGCCGTCACGCGCTCCAGCAAAGCGCGATGCTGCGCAAACAGCGGACGCCCGCGCGTGATGCGGGCTTGGCTGACGAGACGGGATTTGTATTGCTGCCAGGTGAGTTTGGATTCGGGCTGGTTGCGATCCAGATCAATCACCCGCTGCAACGGCTGCAAGCCCTTGAACGAGCGGGTGATGGTTGCATCCGAAACCCCCACCGCCCGCGCCTTCTTGCGCAATACGTCAAGATAGGCGGGGAAGCTGATCCCAGGTTCCGCCTGCGCGCGTGTGGCGAGCGGAGCGAGGGCGGCGGCGGAGAGAATTGTGCGGCGTGCGATCATGGC
>CAIZGT010000068.1 GCA_903932545.1 uncultured Rhodospirillales bacterium | reverse complement strand
TTTGGGATCCAGTCCGGTCAAGGAGCGCGTGATTGGCACTCTGAAGTGGCAGGCAGTCCGGACGTATTGCTCTGCAATCCTCCAGAGAAATCACATCAATCCGGCAATACCGTCTCATGACGCTAACAATATCAGTCAGCTATCTTCGCCAGATAGCATCGGAATTCACTCATACGGAGTACGATGTCTTTTGATTTAGATGCACGCCATTTCAAACACGACGTGGCAACCCATCGCGATGGACTGCAACGCCGTGTTCGAAATGGTGAATGGCTCGCAAGCAATTATAAATGTCATTGCCCCGGCGCGAAGCCTCACTACAATCGTCCGATCAGCATCAGGACCAACACGATCACAATAATCGTGCCAATACCGCCGGAAGGGTAATAGCCCCAACCACTGCTGTGCGGCCAAGTTGGGAAGACGCCGATCAGAAACAAGACAAGAACGATCAGCAGAATAGTGCCGAGACTCATGGTGCGAACTCCTGGAAGTCAAAATCAGCTCTTCAGGGCGTCCTTGAGACCGCCCTTGGCGTTCTGCAATTTTCCAGCCGCAGTCTCGATCTTGCCGTCCGCTTCCAACTTGGCATCACCAATCAGGCGCGCCGCTTCTTGCTTGATATTTCCAGCCACCTGTTTGGCACTGCCAATGACGCGATCTTTGTCCATGTCGAAATTCCTTCTGCTGCAAATCGGCGAGGCACCGATGAAATGCAGTGTTGGATTGAGCTATTCTCGACCGAAACTTAGCGACCAGCGTTGCCGGAGTGGCAGCGTCGGAAAACACCCATAAAACGTATCCCGCCGCGAAGCAGCACCCGCTAATCCGCCTTGTCGTCGGCCGCCAAGGCCAGACGGGCCAAAGCGGGCAGCGATTTCGAGCCCGTTTTGCGCATAATGGATGCGCGGTGATTCTCCACCGTGCGCTGCGAAATCCCCAAATCGGCGGCAATGTTTTTGCTCGGATGACCCGCCAGCACCAAATCCATAATCTGGCGCTGGCGATGTGTCAGGCGAGCGATATGGCGTGACGCAGCGTCGTGCCATTCGGCGATCCTGCTCGAATCCTTGGCCAGCGCCAGCGCCTTGGCCACGCTTGCGAGCAGTTCTTCGGCACCAACTGGCTTATCGATAAAGTCCGCGGCACCGCTCTTCATCGCTTCCACCGCCATCGGCACATTGCTTTGCCCAGTGATCATAATCGCGGGCAGGTGATGCTTCTGCGTGGTCAATTGCACCAACAATTCCAACCCACTCATGCCCGGCAGCACCGCGTCGATCAGCAGACAGCCTTTGGAAAGCGGGCTGTCATTTGCCAGAAAATCCTCCGCCGAGGCGTGCGTTTGTACCGCGTAGCCCTCAGTCTCCAGCACGAGGCGAATGGCATCGCGCACACCTGGATCATCATCAATCACAATCACCGTGGCACCTGGATCGACCAGCGCGACCGGAGCAGCCGAGCTCATCGCCGGGGTAACGGCGGGCGGCGGAGCGACAGGAGGGATTTGCGCCGCATGGTTCGTCAATAACGGATGCGGCAGCAGGCGCTGGATCACCGCGGAAAGTTCGGCGGGCTTGATCGGCTTGTTGAGCTGCACGCAATCATGCTGCG
>CAIZGT010000067.1 GCA_903932545.1 uncultured Rhodospirillales bacterium | reverse complement strand
CGTTGGCCACCGAGGCTGTGACCTTCAACCCGAATTGACTCGTCCAGCAAAAATTGTTGCAGCCCCCATGAATATAGCGCGTTAAGTCCCTTTAACGCGCCATCAGCAACCTTCATGGCGGAGGAAAGTGACGTTGGTGAGAAGTCGATGTCTTCAAACAGGTCGCCGACGTGCTCTCTAAGAGTCCCTTTAGACACACGCGTCCCGGCGATAGTAATGGTGGCAAAACCGTTCGGGTCATAATGCGCTACGGCTTGATGGCCATTATCACAGTAGCGATCAACAACTTTGCAGTCGAGTGCTTGAAAACAGTCGCGGGCCTTTGCGTCGTCTGGTTCGTACACAGCGTCACAGCGCGTGATGGATGCTAGCAATGCTGAGAAGTCTGGAATATCCATCTGGATCTCCCCAAACTGAGCGGCGCCGACCAACACCGCTCAGCCAAGATAGTTTAGTGAGCCAACACCGGCATTGAAGTGGGGGTGTCCGGCGCCACGACGGCGGCCACCGTGGCGACGTTGCTACCTACAGGTGGCGGAACAACCGGGATGCCATTGGCCGCTGCGCAGGCGGCTGCGACGACAGCCGCAGCCGTTCCGGTAGCGATCACCGGCGCACCGGCAGCATTTGCGACCGCCACCACCACGGGGCCAGCGGGCGTGGCCACTGCGCAAAATAGCCTCGCGTCTTGTACCGCAACGGTATTGGCTTTCTGGATGTCGGCCATGACTTTGTCATTCTGCGCTGAAGAACATGCCGCGAGTGACGCAAGTGCGCTAATTAGCAAGATGTTGATTGTAGTCGGAGTTCTAATGACGTCCGAGGTGCTGACGGAATTCTTGGCAGAACCAACATTCATCGCCAATAAATCGAGCAGTCGGCGCGCTGGCTTCCATGGACTGCCCTCAGCGGGTTGCGGCAAAATGGCTGCCAACAGCGCTGCGAGCGAGACAATAAGCGGCGCATATACGGCAAACGGGGCCAATCTGGTGTCGGCGAGCGCCGTCACCAGGGCCAAAATTGGGTTCGATTCCATCTGTATCTCCAGGTTTTATTTATGCAGGCCGGCCTCAAAGAGATCTGCCTCAGCATCGCGGCGCGCCAGCAGTCCATCGAGACCACTGTCCTGCCAAAGCCGCTTCATCGACCGAATGAAGCCGGGGATTTTGTCGAAGTCTGCGCGAATCATGGCATCGCGGATTTGGCGCATTTCGAGGCGATTGCCAGGTTTTGTATCCGACATCCCGGCACCTCGATTGAAAATTAAACTTGTTAATGCACCAAAACTATCGGAAGACATACTTTCTGTATTTTGAAAAATTGTGTTTACAAATGAGGTTGCTCTTGGAATATCGCGCGTCTCAAACACTCTCTGCGCATCTAATAATACTATATTGATATCTTTTGCGGAATATAGGAGAGATTTCGCCAAAATCCCGGTTCTGCCAGAATATGATTGTAAGCGGCTAACACATTTCTGGGCCAAGAAATGCCAATCTTGTTCGATCTGCGCCGCGCTCGCGTAGCCTAAATCATATCCAACACCTATCGTAATGCCGGATGCGCCTCCGGGCCAACTCGGAGTGGAGACATAGGAAAATGTATCCCCAATTTCAAATTTTTCGATCATGTCGATCGCACGCCTAGAGCAGTATTGTACGATTTTATCGTTCATTGCTCCATTCCTACCAAACGGTCTAACGTATTTAGAACCACACGCACATTGCTATCGATTGCCTGCAAACGCTCTTGTACGGCCATAATTTCGCGAATTGTTGCGAATTTTCGATCTGATTCTTTTGAATACTCAAGAAACATTTCGACAATTCGGTCCTCTCTTTCAATGTGACTTGACTGGCACTCTCTGATTTTCGCGTCAGTGATATGTTCCACGCCTACAATTCGTGCTTGAGTCATTTGCTCCAGAGCGTGAATGCGCGCCTGCGTTACTGCATCAAGCGCAGTTATTCGGTTGTCGATGCCGTCAATCCGCGCCAATAGGCGTTTGGCTAAAAACGAACTAGCGCCCAGCAGCATAGCGCCGCAAGATGTTACAGCAGTAATTATATATTCAGGAAGCATGTGGTCCCTCGCATTAATTACAGTATTTTTTAAATTGACTGCTTTAATACTGCGCCTACCCCTGCGACACCGCCGGATGCGGTTGAGGTTGCCCCCCCGGAAGTGCCCGAAGCATTCCACGCAGAACCGCTATAGGACGGGGTCAGAAGATTGATCACTTGAATTGATCCGCTGGAGCCGCCACCGCCTGCGGTACCACCTTTGCCCGTCCCTGAACCCGCGCCGCCCGCGCCACCGTTGCCGCCCGACGCGTCAAGGCAATTGCTGATACCGGAGCCTAAGAGTGTTTCGGTGATGAGGTAGACGCAACCGCCGCCGCCGCCCCCACCACCGCCGCCGCCAGCAGCATTACCGCCAGATGCGTTGCCACCGTTTCCACCATTGCCGCCCTTGGCCTGGATAATCGAGGAGTTGGCATTTGTGCCGCGCTGAATGTTTCGCGCATAAAGCGCAACCATGCCTCCATACGACCCGCCTGCACCGCCACCGCCGCCGATATTGGTGCCGTCCCCGCCACCGCCGCCGCCGCCGCCGCCGATTAGCCCAGCGGCGATACTTGCCCCGATGCCTGGCGGGGAGAAGGATGTGGTTGGAGTATTAAGGGGTATTTGGACCGTTTGACTGCCTCCGCTGCCAGATGTCCCGCCTGCGTTTGTAGAGGCTCCGCCAGGACCACCACCGCCACCATTTCCGCCATTGCCATACACATTTGCAGCCCCTGATGAGCCAATGCCGCCAGCAGATGCAGAACCGGCGCCACCCGAACCGCCACTGCTAGGCGATTGGCCAACCGTTCTCATCGCTATCCCGCCGGGTGGGAAGGCACCCGTACTTCCGGACGCGTTGTTGCCATTGACGCCATTGGCAATGATGGCCCCACTCTGAGCCGCTGAGATATCAAGCGTCCCGGATATGAACAGCCGCCATCCATTGGTATTGACCGCGCCGGTGCCGGAGATCGTGCAGTTGGTCCAGTGCGTATCGCGGGCTAGAGTTGTCGTGCCGCTGGTTATAGTGATGGTTCCGTCAGCGCCGGTGCCAAAAGTAAGAGCTCCAGCCGTTCCGCTGTTAACAACACGTGAGTCATTTCCAGATTGGCAAATCCAACGATTGCCGCTGGTTTGGTATTGAAATGCGATCTCAACACCGGATGGCAGGACCGTGGGTGTATTAAGGATCGTCTGCCCGGAAACTGCTGTGAACATGACGCTGGATACGGTTTGCGTACTCGCCACGAACAGCCACTGTCCATTGCCAGGCGAAGACGGCATGACGACCGTTCCGCTGGCCAACACAGCAGCCGGGGTAAGCTGCAAAGTTGAGACACCGTTCGGAACGGTGATTGAGAAGCCATTTATCGGCGTTTGACTGCTGTAGCTTGCGTCTGCAATGCCACCGCCAAGGCTAGCCAGTGATGATGCCGCCAGTGTAGTAAAAGCTGCTGCCGCAGCCGTTGTGGCGCCGATTGATACTGAATTAATATTTCCAATGTTTATGTTTACATTGTTTGATATCAAACCGGAGCTTGTTATATTTCCAGGTATTATAATATTACCCGAACCGTCCAGATCGAACAACTGGGTTAGGGTATAGCTTGTATTGGCGAAATCATAGATCCGCAATCCCCCACGGGAGCCTGCCCCACGGTTTATGATAAGGTCGGTTTCGCCGTAGCCGCCCGACTGATTCCAAGATAACAGCGCTTTTCCACTGCCCGAAAGGCTATATGAACTCTGGATCGCGGCTCCTGTTGTCCCAGCGCCAGCCCCACCCATCGCGATGTTAAAAATCGATGTATTTCCAGCAGCAATTAAATTTCCTGAAATCGCTGCGGATCCAGAGACGCCCAGCACGCCAGAAGCTGTGATATTTTGCCCACCAATGTTGCCCGCTTGATCCACATAGAACGTTGGGATCCACGCCGATCCATTGTTATGTAGGAGTGAATATGCATATCCAACACTCGTGACTGCATTATCACGAACCGCAACTGCATACTGAAATTTAGACGTCCCTCCACCCTGTGCAACGTTTAAACCCAGTGTAGAATTATAAGAACCGGATGCGAATATTGTTTGACCTACCTTTGAATTTGGCTGGTCTATGCTTATTTGAGCAGCACCATTGTTTTGAACAGAAATTTCATGACCAATTGCATATGCATCTGTGCCTGATACAACAGAGACGATACTATCGTTTGCCCATATCCGAGACGATACTCCAGATACGTTGGTCTCTGCGATTGCCTGAATCGCCACTGAGTCATTGTTGTTTGCAGAACCCGCTGAATCCCCGGTTCGGATACGCGCATAGATCGTGGCTTTTTCGTATCCGGACGTTGACCCAGTCGTACCGACAAAAGCCGATGAGTAAAAACCAAACTCGCCTTGCGCTGCGTTCATAAATTTAGAGACAACGAGGCCGTCGTTACCACTTGGGCCATCATTCAACCCGAGGATTGCGCCAGAACCGACAAGCGAAACCCCAGGATCAAGAAAAAATGAAACGCCATCAACCGAATATACAGTGCTACTAAGTTTATAGGTTCCGAAAGGAATGTAAATTACGCCGCCGCCTGCTGACTGAGCCGCATTCTGCGCGCTGGCAAACGCAGGGCTACTATCGACAGCTGCTGTTGGGTCTGCGCCGAAATCTAAGACATTATGGCGATCCGCAGCACGCGCCGCCAACGAGCGTGACGTTGACGAACCGCTTGCTGTGGTTGTTCCAGCGCTGAGATTGTTGACTGCGCCGATTTGACCAGCGACTGACGTAATAGGAGCGGTAGCTGATGTAATAAACCCTTGCGACTGAACATAGGCGGTTGTCGCCAATTTCGTTGAATTATCGGATGAGATTTGAGTGGGCGCGGTCGGGAACCCGGTGAAAGCGGGAGATGCTAACGGGGCGGAACCGGAAATATCTGCCACGCTGAGCGCGATAGCACCGCTGCGTCCGGCCACAGACTGCACTGGCGCATTGCTAGCTGTGATATAGCTCTGCGCCTTTACAAAAGCTGTGGTGGCAAGGGTGTTGGAATTATCACCGCTGGCGGCGGTTGGGGCGGTCGGGGTTCCGGTGAAGGCCGGGGACACCACAGCGGCGCGCGATGAGTCGATCGGGTGGACATGATCTTGACGGGCAAATTGCGTGGCGCTGCCCACCGCCGCAGTACCATTCGCCAATGGCGAAGCACTTGCCGCTTGTCCCAACACAAAGGCTGTTGTCGCCAATTGGCTTGTGTTGGTGTTTAGGCTCGCGGTCGGAGCGGTTGGCGTGCCGGTCAATCCAGCTGAATTGGCTGAGACAACACCAGCGACGTCTGACGCGCTGAGCGTGATAGCCCCAGTGCGGCCAGCAACAGACTGCACGGGGGCGCCTGATGCTGTGATGTAGTTCTGGGCTTTAACGAAGGCGGTGGTCGCTGCTTTCGACGAATTGTCGGTGCTGGCAACCGTGGGCACAGAGGCTGTTGTCGTTGCGATGAGGTTGGTGAAGCTACCGGGAGCCGGTGTGGTTGCTCCGATCGCGGTCGCGTCCAGATTACCACCGGTAATGGACACTGCACCCGAGCTTTCAGTGGCTAAACTTCCCAAACCCAACGCAGAAGCGATTTGGCCCGCGGTGACGGCACCGGATTGCCCGACTACGGTCACCACGGCGGCGCTCGCGAGACTTGCAGGCAACTGGGCGGACGGGATTTTCCCAGTCGAATCGAGGGCCGCATATCCACAAGACACGCCTTTGTTCGATTGGACCTCGACCGAACCGCCCGCGGGTAGCGTGGTCCCGCCTGTTACCTGACCTTTGGCGTTCACAGTCACCGAAGCGAACGAGCCGGGGGATAGGATGTTCGGCATTGAGGTCAGAAGAGCTCCGTTGGAACTCTGCCCAGTGCTGATGATGTCACCAGTGAGAGAGACTGGCGTCGCCAATTTGCCCTGCACGAACGCAGTCGTTGCGATCCTCGTGCTTGAATCACCCGCTTGCGGCGTTGGCGCCGAGGGAGTGCCAGTGAAGTTCGGCGAAGCAAGGGGCGCAACCACCGTAGTGTCTGCAACGAGCACGCCTGCATTAAATGCAACACCACTGCCAATCGCCACTGGCTCCGGCTGACCGGGACCGGGGCTGGTACGACCCAGCAGACTGCCGGACGCAAGCGTCTGCTTTGGCTGAAGTCCGGCTTGCAGCACCGCAACCGTGACAGATGTCGATTGTCCATTTTGATCCAGCAGCAGCAGGTCTGAAGCGTTAGCTGCAACGGCTTCGGGCATTTGTTCAAGACTGGGCATGCGCGATCTCCCCGCCCCTTAAGGGGCCGGCCTGATGGAAAAGATATAAATTTAGTGAATTATACTAACCTATTGCAGCCCAACCGGTGCTTCCGGTGCCGGTTTGTTTGACGTAGAAACTGCTGCCAACTCCACCATTGAGATTGCGGAATGTTGAACCAGGCGGCGCAGAGATAACGCCTTGGGGCGTATTGCGGCCGATCAATTCAAGGGCCCCGGTGGTTTCAGAGTCTGAGACGATGCGCAGATGGCCGGTCCCGCCAGCATGAAGCTGGATATCTGCGTTATTGGAGCTCATCAAGGCTGCACCACCGACTGCGTCTGGTTGCAGATATTGTCCGCTCGCAAATGACGCTGCCCGCCAGGTGTTAAAAGTTCCAACCCACTCAATGTCCGCATTCTGCGCAACAGTGATGTCTGTCAGTGTCCAATTTTCCTGCACCGGATTTGAACCAGATCGATAGAATTTAACTGCCACATTACAGCGGATTTTTATGCGGCGCTCATCTGGTATTGGCACAGAGGCATAGGCAGTGGCAGTCGCACCTGTTCCGGAACCGGTGATCGTGACCGGGACACTGGCTCCGGCCACGCCGTAGTTACTGCCTGGAGACACGACGACGATGCCGATAATTACGCCGTTGCTGATGACGGCTGATGCAGTGGCGCCACTGCCCCCTCCACCAATCGCGACAGTCGCGTTGGTGTATCCAGATCCACCAGCCGTGACGCGGACGAAGGTAATCTGGCCCGCGGTTAGCGCCTGATAGTTCGTGACCATTGATTGGACCCCGGACGGAGCAGAACTGACCATGAAGCTATCTGCCACATCCGGGATTAGAATGGTTTGCAGGCCGTTATAGACCGTTGGATTCGCAAAAAACCGCTGCGTAAAGTTCCAACGATTTTCTTCAATGATGACTTGATCCGTATTGGGCCACAGCGCATTACCGATGCCCGCACCATTGGTTCCGACAAAATGATTACGTGCTACCAAAACCCCCTGAGGCCCGTCACGCAGGACAATACCACCCGCAGACGCGGCGCTCATCGAAATCCAGTTTCCAGTAAGCGCCAATTGCGAGCACGCCTGGCCGAAATTTATACCGGAAGCATCAGTTTCAACGTTATTAACCTGCAACGCCCATCCCGAATTACTTTGTAATGTATTTGATTCTACCTTTATAGCTACGCTGCCACCACAGTTAATGCCAATCACGCCGCCACTAACATGGTTATTGCTGATTTCAGAAGCCAAAGATCCGCCGCAATCAATACCAAACTGGGCGCTGCCAACAACCATATTTCCAAAAATACAGCTATAGGAAATATTTGCCAGTAACCCTGCGCCATTGTTAACTATATTTCCATTATTGGAAAGTAAATTTCCTTCAATTAGCAGCCCTGAACCTGAAGCAGCTATTCCATAATATGTGTTATCACGACAAACATTTCCGATAACAATTGTGGTTAAAGCGTCGGGATTTGCGTTTCCCCATACTGGGGGTGTTGCATTTGTGACGTTATAGTTTCCAACGACGATGCCGCGAAGGTTGGCCCATGCTTGGTTGCCAATGACCTGCCCTAGCCGGATTTTCTGCGTGAAGACGGCGTCGTTATAGTCCAGTACGATGCCATACTGCCCATTTCCATGCGCGCGGCACGCCTCGACCAACACGCCATCCACGGCTTGGACCCAGAGCCCATGCAGGTTATTTCCGCTAAACTCGCAGGCACGCACTGAATGCTGGCAGGATGCCGGGTCGCTCGCTTGGAAGGTCAGGCCGTGCCCAAGAGTGGCCCCGCCCGCATTGCTGAAAACGCAACGATGGAAATCTGATGCAACGCATGCGCTTGTGACGATCACACCCCAGGTATCAGTGGTCACGGCAGCCTTGTTGGCATCGAAAGTGACGCCATCGGCATGGAAGCTGTTGGATTGGATGGCGAGCCAGGCACTGCCGCTGGTCTGATGGAGGCGACGGATGGTAGACTGCCCCGGTACACCGATCATCGTTGCAGTGGTCGCAGTGATTGTAAGTTGGCCATTCACGACATACGTCTTCGGGCCCAATCGGATTGGCCGACCATAGGCCATCGCTGAGACAAAGGCCCCTGTATCATCGGTGATACCATCGCCCACAGCGCCAAATGCTTCGAGCGGCAGAGCATCCGACATTTGGTCGCCCAAGCGGCGCGTAATACCAATTCCTGTTGGCGTGACCGAGAGTTGCGACAAGTCAAGACCGGATTGGCTTGATAATCCGGCGAGAAACTGTGCGTACGGCAACGCTTTATTAGCCCCGGATTGCGAGACTGCGACGAGATCTACGGGCTGCGGCGTTGTGGCGCTCGCGAGACCAGATATGCTAAATGGGGAGGCTGTGGCGGAGAGCGTGCCGCTGGAGAGCGAAAGGTTATTCCCAACCGTTATTGTCTCCACGCTGCCCACTCCAGCGGAGATTCGCCCCAACAATTGACCGCTTGAGACGGCAATTGTCGGCTGAAGTCCGGCGGTGAGTTGCGCCACGGTGGCTGCGCGCGTGATTCCGCCTTGGCTGACAGGCAGCATATCAGTGCTGGCAGAGGATGTGGCGGTCGGCAGATTTGGGATTGTGGTCATGGCCTCAACCTCCGATCAGGATCGGGTTGCCGTTCTGGTCGGTGATGATCGCGCCAGTGTCGGTTGTCAGCGCGTTAAGTGTGGCACTGCTCGCTGTGGACAATGATTGAATGGGCAGCAGCACAGCTCGAGAGAGCGTGCGGCCGGATGTTGTTCCGGCAGTGACGTGAATGATGTAGTTGGTCCCGGCGTTACCGCCTGCAAACCACAGGATGGCAATGGCGCCATCGGCCGTTGAACTGTTGAGCACAACGTCACCGACGTTGCCGGATGGCGTGATTGTGACATCGAGCGTCGCGATCCCGTCGCCATGATTGCCGAGCAAAGCGGCGGCGATCTCAAACTCATAATCCAACACGTCTGCAGGGTCTTTGGTGGGCCAGACCAGAGGGGCCGGCGTGGCTGGGATGGTGCCACGCGGAACTGGCGCAAAACCGTCAAGCACAACGCGGCGAGCGCCGCTGGGCCGCCAGACATGGGTGGCTGTGGTGGGCATTGTTCAGCCTCCGCTCGTGGTGGGAGCCGCCGACAGAGCAGCGATTTGGGTTTGGATCGTCGCCAGTTCCGCCTGTAATTGTGACAGGCTTGGTGTGATCAACAGTGGCGGGGTGACAATTGGGGGGGCAGAGAAGCTGCCATTGGCGAAGAGCCAGCCCAGCGCAACGCTGGAGGTATTGACCGGCTCCCAGACCAAAGCGGGATTGAACAGGGCGGCAGGATCGATGGCCGAAGTGATCAGTTCGGCGACCACGCCATCGTGAATGCGTGCATAAATGCTCATCTGTCAAAACTCCACAATGACGATGCCTGCGGCACCCGCGCCACCAAGCCCACCAATTCCCGACCCGGTGGTGCTGTTGGAGCCGCCGCCGCCGCCGCCGCCGCCATAACCTTGCGCGGCAAGTCCGGTGAGGGCGCCTGTTGCACCGCGACCATTGCCGGGGCCGCCACCATCACCACCGCGTGCGCCGTAGAGAACGCAGTCAGTGCCGTAGCTACCGTTATTGTTGATTACGCCGCCGACACCGACGCCACCCTGCCCGCCCGACATCGGGCCATAACTCGTGCTGCCTGCTCCGCCATACCCGCCGGTGGCGGAGACGTAGGTGCCGAAACTTGATGTGCCGCCATTTCCACCATTGCTGCCAGCGGCTGATACACCCCCGGCACCGACAGTCACCGGGATGACCGAGCCGGCGGTGATGTTGGAGAAAATGGCAATTGCACTGCCACCTGCACCGCCGCCACCGCCCGGACCGACGCTGTTGCTACCGCCGGATCCGCCGCCGCCAATCACAGTTACCTTCAGCCGGACAACCCCGCTGGGAACAGTGAACGTGCCGCTTGCGGTAAAGGCCTGGATTTGCGAGAAACCTGGACGCAAATTCGGCAGTTTGAAGGGGATAACCGGCGATTGGGGATAGACCGCGATGTTAGCGGCTGTGATTTGGGTCTGCCCGTATGACACGGTGATCACCGCAACCCCGGACCAACCCGAGTCAACTGTCGGCACAACCTGACTGCCACTGACCGCTGGTGCGCCCGCTTTGAGCTGAAACTGAACCCGCTGGATACGCTGGGTGGCCTGGGATGAGCCTGAATTATTCGGTCCTAGATAAGGAACCGATGGATTGGCTGCGTTGTAGTAGGGCAAAACCACCAGATTGGCGTCGCTTTCCTGGAAAGCCGCCTCCAAGAGATAGAAGACCGACTGCCCAGTTGTGGTTGGCGCGGTCAGGGTGAAGCTGCTTGAAGTGAGGTTAACCCCCATTTTCAGCAACGCGTCGGACGTGTCTGCGGCCAGCGAGCCGTAGCCATTCTGATCAACGGTGGCCAGACTGGTGATGCTGCCTGGTCCTACGATGACCTGCATACTTGCCGGCGAGGTTGGACTGACCGCAAGGCCGTCAATTACAGTGGGTGTTCCCAGCACTGCCTGTGCCAACGCGCCAATCGCGACCATCGCATTTCGGTTAACGTTGAGGAGATCGGTGTCGAGCGGAATGGCGCCTGGGTAGACGATGGAACGATCCATTGGCTGGTCTTTCAGAGATTGGTTTGAAAGCGGCGAGCTAGTTCGCGATGCAGGTCCATGCGACTGCCGATGTCGGCATCACGCGAGCGATAGCTGCTTCGATGTCGGCATCAGTGATTTGGCCTTGGATCATCGCGAGTGAGCCGTATTCGAGGGCGCCGACGCCGTATCCGCCCGCGGGCGTGGCGTAGCCTGCGACTTGGGCGATACCGTTGCCTCGGGCGCGATAGGCCGTGACAAAGCATTGGAAAGGCAGTGCCAAGTTGCCGTAGCCGCCCCCGCTGCCGTAACCAAGCGGACCGCCCCAGGCCCCGGCATCCGCCGGGCGGGCGGGCTCGAATACAGTTGGTGCACGACCAGTGAGATCAGTCAGGACAGAGATGATAGCCTGGCGCGTGTTCCGCTCACGGGTAAGTTCAGCTTGAATGCGGGAACGGAAATTGACATCAGGTTCGGCAAGGCGCCGCGGTAAAGCGGAGCCGAAGAAATCTTGCGAAATCGCATCGAGGAAGCCCAAGGTCGCGGACGCAATGCGTGTTTGCTCCCGGACGAATCTGATTTGCGCATAGAGATGCGACCAAAGCTGGGCAAGCCCGGTCAACAGGCCGTCGAGGGTCGGCGTGCTATCGGCAAACCAGTTGGCTGGCAGCGTCGCCTTGAGGCGCGCCAGCATATCGGGGGAATCACCGGTCATACTCAGGACACCACGATGCTGCCGGGCTTGATCAAGCCCGAGGGGGTGGGGGTGAGGTCTGCGGTGGTGCTGTTCAGCAATACATTGGTGACGTTGGTCACGTTCGGATCAGCGGCGTAAGCGAGTTGGGTCAGGCGCGACCACGGCAAGGGTGCGCCGATTGGCAATGCGGCAATGGCGGCGCCCAATGCGCTGCCCACGTTGGCGGTGACGGCGGAGTGGACGGCGCTGGGTGCCGTGGTGATGGTCAGAGTGACGTTCGCTGTGATTAGTGTTGGGCCTTGGACGATGTAGAGGCTGCCAATCGGACGGACGGCTTCCACGGCGTCGGCAACGGTTGCGATGAGCAAAGAAGATGGGCTGCCGGAGCCATCATCAACTGTGACGACAAAGCTGCCAATTTGCGATTCGCCAGTGGGAGATGTGTTTTCCTGCAGCGTATAGTCCAACCCTTGCCGCACGGAGAGGATTGCGTTGCCGATGGCGAGCGGTGTGCCGCGCGCTCGACTGGCAAGGTAGCTGGAGAAGCGCACGCGCAAGGCTGCGTCTGACTCGGCGTCTAGCCCACCACCAAGTGGGGCGGTATTGCTGACTGTATCCACACCAGCGATGGCGGTGGCGAGGAGGTTGATTATCCCGGCTTGCACATTCCCAGCACTGCCTGGCGTCACCGCCTTGACCGGCACGGTGACGCTGGCAATGCCTGCGCCAAGAACATATCCGTTCTGAGCGGATGACCATGCCGCATTTGCGCTGTCTTGGGTGACGATGAAGCTCATTGATCCATCAGCGCTGCGCAGCGCAGCGCCTAGCGGCACTAGGGCAGCAAGCGTGGGCGTGAAGCGACTGAACTGCACTAACCCCGAGGACGGTGACGCCGGAAGGCGGGAAAGGGAGAAATCTTGCACGAAGCTATCAAGATCGCCCCCCTTGCTCGTTGCGGCACGAGTTGTGGAGAGGGTTTCGACGATAAGCCACTGCATCCACAGGCCAAGGCCTGCATTGGCTTCGAGGATCGCACGTAGAGTTGAGCCGATTGTCAGATCGATGAGTTGGGATGCCGCCCCCTGTACCGCCGCGGCGGCATTGGAAACCATGGTGGAGAAGTTCTGAAGTTGGAGTTGCATCAATTAAGACCCCGCCGAGAAGGAGAGAGTTTGTGTGAGTCCAGTGGTGGCGTCGGCGTAGAGAATCTGCACCGAAAGCCCGGCGGTGGGGCCATTGCCTTGGACAGGCGAGACGGTGATGCTCGGCTCGGGCGTTCGTGCGACGCCGGGTTCTTTGAATATCTGGCTGCGAATAAGCGCCGCGATCCCCGCGAGGTTAGTGGGTTGGCCGACGAAGCCAGCGAGGCCCGCGCCATAATTGGGTTGCCAGATGTAGTCGCCCTGGTTGGTGATCAGGCGCTTGAGGATGCGCTGGCGGGTCAGTTCAGCACCATTGGCGAGCGCAAGATCGCCGGTGGGGGACAGCGACAAATCGCCGCCCCATTGCAAGGACAGATCGGGCATGAGGGCTCAGTCCGGCTGGGAGGTGGTGGGGGAAGAGCCGTGAACATGGGCATCGTAATGTTGGCGCAGTCGGGAGAGACTGCCGGTGGCGTCGGAGATATTGCCGGTGGCGATGAGGTTGCCGGTGAGGTGCAAATCGCCCTTGGCGTGGATCGCGCCGTCGGCGGTGAGTTTCAGAGAGGAGCCAGATTGGTGGACAAGCCATATGTCGCCTGATGGCGCTTGCGGAGTTTGCGCTTGGTCGGACCATGCGCGACCGATAACGACGCCGTGCTCGGCGTGGCCTTCTTGGGCGAGGATGAGGACTTGATCGCCCGGGCTCGGCGGGCAGGACAGCCCCCAACCGGCCCCGACCCAAGGCGAGAGCACCGGGAGCCAGCCGGAGAGAATGCCCTCGGGCTGGATGGTGACGCGCACGGCGGGGCGGATTGGATCCACCGAGGTGACGGTGGCGAAGCGGGGTTGG
>CAIZGT010000066.1 GCA_903932545.1 uncultured Rhodospirillales bacterium | reverse complement strand
TCCACACCGTGCTGTTTGAATGCCTGCACCGTGCTGGGCCGCATGATCTCTCCAAGAGTGTGCCCCTTGTTGTCGTTAGCATCGCCTTGCGCGCACACTTGCGCGGATTGGCGGAGTTGGGAAGAGTGCTGCACATGAAAACGATCCATGAAACTGCCCAAGCCCTTGCCTCTGGCACAATCACCTCGCGCGATCTGGTTGAGGCCAGTCTGGCGCGGATTGCCGACCCATCCGGCGAGGGCGCGCTCGCCTTCACCAGGGTTTATGCCGACGCCGCGCGCCGCTCAGCCACCGCGATGGACATGTTGCGTGCCGCCGGGCGTGCGCCGTCGCCGTATGCTGGCATACCGTTCAGCCTCAAGGATCTGTTCGACATGGCGGGCGAGCCCACGCCCGCCGGGTCGGTGGTGCTGGCGAACGCGCCACCAGCGCAGGCAACCGCCCCCGCGATCGCGCGGCTGATCAATGCCGGCCTGATCCCGATTGGCCGCACCAACATGGTGGAGTTCGCGTTCTCCGGCCTCGGCCTCAACCCGCATTACGGCACACCGCGCTCACCGTGGGACCGCGAAACCGGGCGGGTGCCGGGCGGCAGTTCGTCTGGCGCAGCGGTCTCGGTGAGCGACGGCATGGTGCTGGCGGGAATCGGCACCGACACCGGCGGCTCATGCAGCATCCCGGCGGCGATGTGTGGCGTGGTGGGCTACAAGCCAACCCAGCGCCGGGTGCCGCTTTCGGGCGCGTTCCCGCTGTCCTCCTCACAGGATTCCATCGGCCCGCTCGCCGCCTCGGTGGGGTGTGCCGCGATCATTGACGCGATCATGGCCGGTGAACCCCCAGAACTGCCGGTCCCGCTCAGCCTCGCCGGGCTGCGCGTGGGATTGCCCAGCAACATCGTGCTCGATGGCATGGATCAAGACGTCGCCGAAGCCTACGCCAATGCGCTGTCCGCCGTTGAGGCGGCAGGGGCGAAACTGATCGAGATGGCGTTTCCGGCGATGGATTTGATCGCCGCGGTCCAGGCCAAAGGTGGCGTCAACACGCCGGAAGCCTTCACTGTGCATCGCCATCTCTTGGCATCGCAAGCAGATGGCTATGACCAGCGTGTGCGCCAGCGCCTGGAACGCGGCGGCGCAGTGCCGGTGGCGGATTACATCGAAGCCCTGCGCGCCCGCACGGCCATCATCACGCAGATGGATGCGCAAACGCGGGATTTTGACGTGCTGATGATGCCAACCTGCCCGATTGTGCCGCCCGCCATCGCCCCCTTGGCCGATGAGGCGGCCTATCTGCGCACCAACATGATGCTGCTGCGCAACACCGCTCTCGGCAATTTCCTGGACCGTTGTGCCATCTCCATCCCCTGCCACCGCAAGGGCGAGGCGCCGGTCGGGTTGATGCTGATGGGCGAGACGATGGGTGACACCAAGCTGTTGCGCATCGCCCAAGCGGTAGAGGCAGTGATCGCCGGGGCGTAAGCCTTCCCCATTGCACACTCACAGGTGAATTTGCGCATGCAAGGTTTGTTTCTCGATGCCAATGGGGCGTTGGCTGAGGTGTTTACCCAGGTTGTCCGCGCCGACGACAAAAAGGTGCATGTCAATTTGCAAGAAGACATCCCGCCCGGTGATCTGGTTAGCCTGTTGCAGGGTTATGATTTCATCTTGGATGACCACACCCACCTACCCACCGAGGCTCTTGCGCAGTGCCCGCAACTTAAACACGTGATTTTCCTCGGCACCGGCGCGCGCAGCTATATGAACCCCGAGCAGCTCGCCGAGCTTGGCATCACGGTTCACATCATCAAAGGCTATGGCGACACCGCCGTCGCTGAGCACGCCATCGCGCTGATGTGGGCGGCGTCACGCGGGCTGGCGGCGATGGACCGCGGCATGCGCGCGGGGCAATGGCTGCGCACCGAGGGGATGCAACTCACCGGCAAAACCATCGGCCTGCTCGGCTTTGGCGGCATTGCGGCGGAAGTGGCGCGGATTGCGCTGGGCAGCGGGATGCGGGTGATCGCTTGGAATCGTTCGACGAAAACCTATCCCGGCGTGGAATTCGTCTCGCTCGACCGCCTGCTTGCCGAGAGCGAAGTGCTGAGCGTGCATCTACTCCTGAACGACGATACGCGCGGTTTCCTCTCGGCCGAGCGGATCGCTGCGATGAAGTCCGGTGCGATCCTCGTCAACACCGCACGCGGCGCAATTATAGACGAGGCGGCGATGGTGGCGGCTTTGCAATCCGGCCATCTCGGCCATGCGGCGCTGGACGTGTTCACCACCGAACCGCTGCCCCTGGGCGACGTGCTGACCACTCTGCCGAATGTGACATTGTCCGCCCATTCGGCGTTTCGCACGCCAGAAGCCAATCAGAATTTGATTCGGATGGCACTGGATATCGCGCAACGCATCAGACTGGGCTAGAACCTTCCACCTCATGCCCGCCTGGCGGAATGGTAGACGCACCGGACTTAAAATCCGTTGCCCTTTGGGCGTACCGGTTCAAGTCCGGTGGCGGGCATTTTCAGATCAGACAGTCGCCGGGAAAAGCGTGGCGATAATCGCGGCAATCTCGTGCTTGCGCACCGGCTTGGTGAGATAGCCGTTCATCCCCGCGCGGGCTGCGTGTTCGCGGTCTGAATTGAGCACGTTGGCAGACAGGCCATAGATCGGCAGGTCGGCAAACCGCCCGCCCAGGTCACGGATTTTGCGGGTGGCTTCCAAGCCGTCCATCTCCGGCATATGGCCGTCCATCAGCACCAGATCGAAATGCTGCTGCTGCACCGCCGCCAGCGCGAGCGCACCATTTTCCACCACAGTGACAGTGTGGCCAAGCGATTCGAGGAAGTTGCGCGCAACGAGTTGGCTGGTCACGCTGTCTTCTGCCACGAGAATATCAACAGCGCGGCTGGGGGCAGGCAGTTGCTGCAGCGCCGGAGCGGCTTCGAGCGGAGCTGCTTCGACAAACGGCAATTCAAACCAGAACACCGAACCCACGCCCGGCTCGCCATCCGCCCCGATCACGCCGCCCATCAGCGTGACCAAGCGTTTGGAAATCGCCAAGCCCAGCCCCGTGCCGCTGCCCTTGTGCGACTTCCAGCCCTCGCCGCGCTCGAACGGCTCAAACAGCCGGTCGGCGATGTCTTTGGCGATGCCGCTGCCGGTGTCGGTGATGGCAAAGCGGATCACACACTGTCGGGTTGCCGCATCACGGCTCAGACACGTAACGCTGAGATCCACCCCACCGCGCTCGGTGAATTTCACGGCATTGCCCAACAGGTTGAGCAAAACCTGAGTCAGACGCCCCTGATCCCCCACCACAAAACCCGGCACGTCACGGCCGTATTGTGATGTCATTTTCAGGCGGCCAGAGCCGGGCAGGCCGCTGGCCAATTCCATCGCGGTGCGCAGCACGCGGTGCAGCTCAAACGGCGCGTTGGAGGATTTGTCCTGCCCGGCCTCAAGGCGGGAGAAGTCCAGGATGGTGTTCACAATCGACAGCAAATGTGTCGAGGCTTCGTTAACAATCCGTGCCATTCGCCCTTCGCGCTCTGGCAGGCTGGCTTCCACCAGCGCATCGGACATGCCTATGACGGCATTGATCGGCGTGCGGATTTCATGGCTCATCATCGCCAGAAATTCCGATTTCGCCTGCGCCGCCGCCTCGGCATGGGCGCGCGATGTTTCCAATTCCTGCATCGTGATATTCTGGCGCGACAGCAGGCTGGCCAGTGCGATGCTCAAGCCCATATTCAGGACGCACAACGCGGCGGCGAGCAGCATGATGTGCTGCGAATTGCGCCGCCAACTGCCGAGAAACTCATCATCCGAGATCACCGGATTGACGATCAGCGGGTAATCAGGAACCCGTTTGGGCGAAACGATCCGCGCGCTGGAATCGGTGGGGTCAGTGATCCGTGGCGCATAGGTCACCCGCGCGCCGGTATCCGGCACACCTCTGGTGCCGCCATCCATCAACGCGCCACCCTGGAACGGGCGGCCCAGGAAATTGTTGATTTCAGGATAGCGCGCCATCAGCACGCCATCCTGGCGGAACAGGCTGAAGGATCGGCTGCTGTCACCGCTGATAGCGTGGTAGAAATTCACAAAAAAATCAACGCGCAGGCCGGTGATCGCAACGCCCAACAGCTTGCCGGATTTGCCACGAATTTTGTGCGACAGGTAGAACACCCAGCTGCCGGTTCCCCGGTTTTGCACGGGGGCGCTGATATAGATGTCCATCGCCGGATCAGCCACTTGCGCCTTGAAGTAGTCGCGATCGGACAGATCAATCTTGGCATACGGCGGCATGCGGTCGGCGGCCGGCCACCACCGGGTGAAGTTCAAAACTTTACCGTCGATGCCGATCACGGTTGCCACATCAATCTGCGGCACGCCAGCGGCGCGCTGGCGCAGCATGTCATACACGTCTTGCTTGGACATCGCCTGCGCAAACTCGGCCTCGTCATCGATACCCGCTTCTTCCACGCGATCGGTGATGGCACGCAGCACGAGATCCGAAGTCTTGATAGATTGGCGGGTTTGCTCGGCCACAATCAGCGAAAGGTTGTCCGCCCAGTGGAGCCATTGCCCCAGTTGGGTGTTGCGATTGGACCAGATCATCCCGCCCGCCACAGCCAGGATTGAACACGTCACCACCACGCCGCCGATCATCACACTTCGGCTGTGGCGCGTCAGTCCGCCGGGGAAGAGTTTGTTGGTAAAGAGGTTTCTGAGATAGTTAAGCATTCAAGCCCAAAACTTCGGAACATGGGACAGCGCGGTTGCCCACTCATCATAGGCGGCAGATCAGCGCATGACCATCGACCGAAACAAATTTCGATATGTTTCGTTCGCGTTTAATCAAACGCACCTTCTGGCAACTGCACCGGCGGCTTCGCCCGGCGCAAAGCGGCCAAGATCTGCGCCACCACCAGCAATGCGCTGATGGCGATGAAGGTGGCGGAGATCGGGCGGTCGATGAACGTCTCCAAACTGCCGCGTGAGAGCAGCAGCGCGCGGCGGAAATTCTCCTCCAATCGCGGGCCGAGCACGAAGCCAAGCAGAATCGGCGCAGGCTCGAAGCCGAGTTGCAGCAGCAAATAGCCAAAGCCGCCAAACACCAAAGTGGCCGCCACGTCAAACATCTCGTTGCGCGCGGCAAACACGCCGATGCAGACGAAGAACAACGCTGTCGGGTAGAGATACCGATACGGCACCATCAACAGCTTCACCCAAATGCCGATCATCGGCACGTTGAGGAAGACCAGGATCAGATTACCGATCCAAAACGAGGCAATCAGCCCCCAAAAAATATCCGGCTGCTCGGTGATCAAGCGCGGCCCTGGCTGAATGCCGTGGATCATCAGCGCGCCAAGCAACAGCGCCATCACCGCATCACCGGGGATGCCCAGGCTCATCGTGGGAATGAAATCACCCTGCACGGCGGAATGGGTGGATGCCTCAGGCGCTGCAACGCCCTCAATCGCGCCATGGCCGAAGCGTTTCGGCGTGCGCGAAATTTTCTTCTCCAGGGCATAGGCGATGAACGAGGCTATTGTGGGCCCAGTGCCGGGGATCATTGAGCACAAGCTGCCCACCAGCGTTCCGCGCAGAATCGGCGGCAAGCCTTGGCGCAGTTCGGCGCGGCTGGGGCGTAGATCACGAAAGCCGAGCTTGACCGGCTTCGCCCCGGTTGGGGCCACGGTGTTCACGCTTTTGAGGAACTCAGCAATCCCAAACAGGCCAAGCGAGATCGCCACCAACTCAAAGCCGTCAGAGAGTTCGATGAAGCCGAAGGTGAACCGTTCATTGCCGGTGTTGATGTCGGTGCCCGCCAAGGAGAGCAGAATGCCGAACAGCGTCATCGCGATGCCCTTGATTGGCGAGCCTTTCGCCAAAGTGGAACCCGCAAGCAGGCCGAGCAGCATCAAGGCACAAATTTCTTGCGGGCCGAATTTGAACGCGATGGCGGCGATGAACGGGGCCATCACCATCATCTGCCCAATCCCAAAAGCCGCCCCGATGATCGCCGCAAGCATGGTAATGCCCAGCGCCACGCCGCCGCGCCCCTGCTTTGTCATCGGATAACCGTCCAAGCACGTCACCGCATGCGGCGGGTGGCAGGGTAGATTGAGCAGGATCGAACAAATCGCGCCGCCATACTGCGCGCCGTAATAGATGCCCGACAACATCAGCAATGCCGCCACCGGCTGCATCGAGAAGGTGAGCGGCAACAGGATCGAGATCGTCGACAGCACGCCCATGCCGGGCAGCACACCCACGATGTTGCCGACGATCACGCCGACGAAACACCAAATCAGATTGTGCCATTCCAGCGCGACGGCAAAGCCGTGGGCGAGGCTGGCGAAACTGCCCTCCATCAGTTGAGCACTCCGGTGACGATGGGAAACGGCACTTTTAGCCCATAGGCAAACAGCAACACCCCGAACACCATCACACCGAGTGCCAGCAGCGTTGCCTGCTTCAGCGTGGTGCGGCGATTGCCGAGTGCGGCGGCGAACACGCAAGCAAAGATCGCCGGGGCCAATCCGGCCCGATTCGCCAAGGCCATGAACAACGCCACACCGAGCGCAATCCCAGCCGCCGCGCGCCAATCCGGCGCGGTGATGGCGTGATATGCCGTCGATTCAGGCATGGGTTTCTGCGCAAACAATGCCATCAGCACGCCCATCAGAATCATTCCAGCGCCGAGCACCACCGGGAAAAAGCCCGATCCCATTTTTTGCAGGCTGCCAATGCCGTAGGTTTGGCCTTCAAGCACCGCAAAGCCGCCGATCGCGGCGATCAGGCAGCCAGCGATGTAGTCGCGATAGGCGGTAAATGCGTTCACGCTGCGCAATCCCTCAGATCGGCTCAATGCCGGACCGCGCGATCAGCTCGCGCCACATCGGCAGTTCTTCGTTGATTCGCTGCAAGAATGGCTGCGGGCCATGCGCGATCACCTCGAACCCGCCCTTGTGCAGCGTGTCGGCCACTTCGGGGTTGGCCAGCACTTTGAGCGTGGCGGCAACCAACGCGTCTTGAATCGGCTGCGGCGTTTTGGCCGGGGCGAACAGCGCCTGGAACGTGTCGGTGACAAAGCCGGGGAAGCCGAGCTCCACCATCGTCGCCACATCCGGCAAATCTGGCCAGCGGGCTTTGCCGGTTACACCCAGCCCGATCAGTTGGCCGGATTTGAGGAAGGGCAAAGTCGGCGGCAGTGACACCACCGCCAG
>CAIZGT010000065.1 GCA_903932545.1 uncultured Rhodospirillales bacterium | reverse complement strand
TCTAGGCTGGCGCACCGTTGAGCGGTTGCAGCTTGCGGATCAACGGAAAAATCCGATGCTTGCGCACCGCATCCGGGTGGCGTGCGAACAGAAGCGCATAATTCTCCGCCGCCCGACCCAATCGCCCGAGCCACACCGCATCGCGATGATGCTCCATGTGCGACACCGTGTTGTCGATATGCCGTATGCTCGCATGCGCGCTGATCCGCAGCGCCCATTCGGTGTCTTCCCAGCCCCAACCTCGAAACGTCTCGTCAAACGGTTCGGCGAGAAACAACCGGCGCGACACCACAAAATTTGCGGACAGAAAGCACGCCGCCGGGTCTTGGTTGCGCGCCTCGGCGGAGATCCATTCCCGCTTCTCGCTGTGGCGCTCGAACAATCTGGCATCGCGCGGCGCGCGGGCCATGCGGGTTCCGGTCCGCCCACCGCAGATCACCACATCCTCCGTCACAGCTCGCAGCGCGTTCACCGTTTGTGAAACGAAATCTGCTGAATCGGGCATGCTATCGGCGTCCAGAAACTGCAAAAACCGCCCGCGCGCCAGATGCGCCAGCGCGTTGCGCGCCATTGAGCGGCCCAGATTATTGGCCGCCAACGCCAGTGCTGCAGGCAGCGCCAGCCTCTCGGCAATGTCGAGCAGCGCCGACTGCCCCGCCAGCGCCGGATTGCCGTCGATCAGCACCAGAATTTCCACCTCGCCAACCGGCAGGCGCGCAACACCGGCCAGCAATTCCGCGCATAACGGCACCACATCATGATCAAATGTCGGGATCAGAATGGACAACAGCGGTGCCCGCGCTGCATCCCATGCGGCAGTCGCATCGAAGCGTCGAAGCGTGCTGGCCTCCGCGCTCATGTCGGCGTCTCATCGCGGCGGGCGGCGCGGTGCGACCACGGCAGCAACAGCCAAACCACCACCACCCCCACAGTTGCCCCCGCCAAGCGCAGCAAAATCATCCCCTCCAAGCCGGCGAAACGCAGCGCCCAAGGGGCCAGCAGCAGCACAACACCCAGCGTCACCGTCACAATCGCCAAGCGCATATACTGCCCATCGCAGGCGCTCATCGCGTCCGAGCCAACCATATACGCGCCCAGCAAAGCGGGCATCGGCGCGAACAGCCGCACCATCCAGGGCAATTCTTTATAGGCCTCACCAAAAATCAACGGCAGCAGCCCCGCCCCCACCAGCGCCGCCACACCCGCCACCGCGCCCAACGCCAAGGTCAGTGGCAGCAGCTTGAGGGCATATTCCAAGCATTCGCCAAACGAACTCGCCGCTTTGCGAAACATCTTGCCATACGTGGCATAGGCCAAGGCGTAGAGCGGCATCACCAAAGTGTCGATCACCCGAAACGCCGTGGCGTAATACCCGGCAACCGTCGCACCCAGCACTTGCAGTACAATCAGCTTGTCGAGATCCTTCAGCGCCGATTGCACGGCACTTTCCGCACTGAAGGCAAAGCCATCGCGCAAAGTTCCCGGCATCCAGCACCAGCGCGGCCAGCCATAGTCGCTAATCGCACCGCGCAGGCAAATCACCGCGGCGATGATGGTTGAGGCCAAATACCACCACGCCCAAACCGTCAGCGTCAGATGACTGTAAATCAGTGATGCCAACGCGATCGCAATCAGGCGACAGGTGCCCACAATCACCGTCACGCTCGATTGCCGCGTTGAGCGGCCCGTCGCCATATGCACGTTCACGCACAGCAGCGCCGCGCGGCCGAACAGCAAATCGGCGGCCAGCACCATCAACAAATGCACGCCCACCATCGGGCCGAAATCCAGCAGCGGCAGGGTCAGCAAACCCAGAACAACCAACGGTACCCCGGTGATCACAATCGCCAGCAGCGCGTGGCCGAACCAGTCACCCAACCGTTCCGGCTCCGCCGCCGCCCCACGCACCAACAACGACGCGCTGCCCCAGCCAACAAACGTGCCGATGGCCACCGTCACCCCGGTCAAGCTGACGAAAATGCCATACCCATCCGGCCCCAGATTGCGCACCGCGAGCAACAGCCAGCCCATCTGCGTGATCAATTGCAGGCCGAACCCGCCAAAAATCACGCTCACATCGAACGCCAGCGCGCTGTCGGGGATGTGGCGGGCGATCCAGCCCGGCAACTTGATCATCGCTGCGGCCATGATCTGGAGAATTTCGCGGGCACTGGCACATCACGCAACGCACGCGCCATCGCCTCCCAGGCCGGCTTGCGCTGAAACGCGCCGTCATAAAGCTGGCCGCGCGCGGGCAGGCTATCAGCCCGCCTCGTATATTTGTTGAAATTCATCCAGGTGTTGAGGTCATCCAACCCCCAGGTGGAGATCGTCGTCACCGCCGGTTCGGACAGCACAACCTCCATAAACGCATACATCAGGTCGGCCACTTCACGGTCCCGCACCAGCACGTTTCCCGGCGAAGCCTTGTCCACAACATCCAACTCAGTGATATGCACTTCAAGGCCAAGACTTGCGACGTCGCGGATGAACTTGCGCAGGCGCTCCGGATTGAACGGTGGGCTGCGCGTCTTCAGATGGCCCTGAATGCCCAGAGCATGCAGCGGCGCGCCCTGACGGCGCAGTTTTTCCAGCAAATCAAGCAGCATCACGCGCTGCGTGTCCTCAATGCTGTCCTGTTGCTCAACATTGTATTCATTGATCAGCAGCAGCGCGCCCGGATCCGCCTCGGCGGCAGCCTCCAGCGCGATGCGGATATAATCCGGCCCGATGGCGCGATAAAACGGCGTATTGGCCAGATTGCCGGGCTGATGATCCAAATACATCAACGGCTCATTGACCACGACCCAGGAATTGATCCGCCCGGCAAAATGGCGGCATGTCTGGCTGATATGGTCCGTCATCATCGCCCGCGCCGTGGCCGGATCACTGCCGAGATCGAACCCCTCCGGCAGGCCTTCGTGCCAGATCAAGCAATGGGCGCGCAGTGGCATAAGCTCACGCGCTGCCAATTCCACCATCGCCTCGCCCGCCTCGAAATGGAACTCGCCGGGCCGGGGCTGAACATGGCCCCACTGGAATTCCCATCCCGATGTCAGCAGCTTCGCATCCTGGCGGATCAATGGCAGCAATTGTGGCGTGTCACGCGCAAACTCGCGCACCGTCATCGTGCCGAGCAGCAACCCGCGCGCTTCGGCCAATTCCGCCAAACCGCCAGTGTCGGCATAGCCCGGATGCGGAATGGCCGCTGCCGCCAACGCCAAGCCCGGCAAGCGACGGCGGGAGAGCAGAGCCGTCATAAAAAACCCGCCAATCGCGCCTTGATCGCCTCAAACCGCTGCTGCGCATAAACTTTAGCCAGATAGGCGCGCAGCAAAGGTGGGTCCTCCCACGGCACATCATGCCACGCGCTGCGCAGATACGGGCTGGCCGGATCACGCGCCCATTCCGCCGGAAACACCGCAACCTCCGTCCCCGGCGTGCGACGAGGCGTGGCAGCCGGCTGGCCGGTCACAGCGGTGAACAGCAATCCGGGCAAATCAGCGCCCTCCGCCCCCAACGCAATCGCTGCAATCGGCGTCGCACGCGGATTGATTTCCAGCAGCACAGCGCGGCCAGTGCCGTCTTCGAGCACAAAATCAAAGCCATGCAGTCCCGACAATTTCAATTCGCGCACCATCGCGGCGGTGCTGGACGTCATGCCGGGATGCTCGATGCCGCGCATCACCGAAGCCGGACCACCTGGGTAAACCGTCTGCAACACCTCCACGCTCACGCCCGCCAGCACCTCACCATCGCGGCACAACACCGCCCGATTGGCCGGGGCGCCCGCGACGAATTGCTGCAAATGCACGCGCGGCGCCTGCCAATTCCGCCATCTCACCCAGGCTTGCAGACTGCGATCACGAAACAGCGCCGCCACCAGGAACGGCAGGCTCAGTCGAGACGTCAGCCGCGTCCAGGCGACGCTGCCCATAGTTGCATCGTCAATCACCACCACCCCGGTGCCGCCAGAGGTGGCGTCGGATTTAAGCACAACCGGCAACCGCGCCGCTGCCAGCGCCGTCTGCAAGCTGTCCAGATCGGCAATTTGCACCGTGGGCGGGATTGGCAGCCCGAGCGCGTGCGCCACTTCCATTTGCTGCGCTTTGCTCCCCAGCGCCGCATAGCTGCTCGGATCGCCCATCGCAGCGGCAATCAGTGCGGCCAAATCCGGCACTGCCTGCAACGCCATCAACGCGCTGGCGGCAGGATCGTCACACGCGATCACGGTCGCAGGCTGCACACGGCGCAGAATTGCGGCCAGATCATCACGCAAAGCGCGATGCCGCAGCTTATGGCGCCCGCACAAAACACCACTATGGCTCAGCAGGCAGCCATTGGTGACAGCGCCATGCACGGCAAACCCGGCATGGTGCAACGCCCCGGCCAAGCGCCCGGCAAACCCCCAAGGCTGCGTTGAAACCAGCAGCACTGAGCCTGACGAGATGCTCAACTCCGCACCATCGGAATCGTCCACCACATGAATTTCCCAGCCACCATCCGCAATTTCAACTCCAGCACCATGGCCTGTTCGGCCCGACCGCGCAGTCGGCTCCAAGCCCATTGCAATGCCACCTGCCCCAGTTGCACCAACGCCTTGAAGC
>CAIZGT010000064.1 GCA_903932545.1 uncultured Rhodospirillales bacterium | reverse complement strand
TGGCGATGTTGCGCGCCCAACCGAAATGCGCGTCCACTCGTTTCAAGTCCTGGGTGGCGAATGCGACCTTCATGGAACCTCCTTGCCGCCGTGGCGGTGTGCGCTAATGGGTTTGAGACGCGGCGGCTGCCTCGCCCGATGGGGAACGCCATGTCTCGGGTGTGGGCTCGTGACCGTCGGCCATGAACATGTTGCCGATGGTGAAGATCAGATCGCGGGTGCCGCGATAGCCGACTGTGGTGATGTGTTGCGCGCCGAGCCGGTCAAAGATCGGCATTCCCATGCGCAGGAACGGAATGCCGAGCCGGGCGGCGGCTTGGCGGCCATGGGCGTGGGTGATCAGCAGATCGCAATCGCCAGCGCGGCTTTCGAAATCTTCGAGATCGCCAATCAGCACTTCCTCGCACGGCAGCTTGGCGAGCACCGGGGAATGCGTGGTGGTGACGGCGACATCAAGGGTGCAGCCCATTTCGGTGAGCCAGGTGCCCAGCGTCCAGAGCAGATCGGGCTCGGCGGCGATGGCGATGGATTTTCCGCCGAAGAAGAAATGCCCGTCGAGCATCGCATCGACCAATTGGCTGCGTTGGCGCTTCAATTTGCGTGATGGGGCTTGGCCGCTGACCTGCATCAGGAAGGCGATGAGTTCGTCATTGGCCGCCAGCCCGGTGAGGCGGTCGAACAGTTTCACCTGCCCGCCTTTGCGCTCCATCGCAGCGGCGGCTGGGAGCATTTGTTCGCCGAGAGCGATGGTCCAGGCGGAGCGGCTCATCCGCGCGATATCGGGCAGGGTGATGCCGCCGATGGTGGTGGGGGTGAATTCGCCGGGCAGATGCCCATCGAGCGAGCCCGCCAGATCAGGCAGGAACAGCGGCTCCATGCCGAAGGATTCGATGATTTCGCGCAGCTCATCGAGATCGCCGGGGGTGAGGTGGCAGCCGGGCAAGACGTTGATCTGTTTGGTGAAGGGTGCCACGCCGGGTTGGCGATCTGGCACCAGTTCCTCCACCATCGCGGCGACCGTGCGCGCCCAACCGTCTTGGAACGCGTCTTTGAAATCGGGCGTGGAGACGTAAACCAGACCCACATGATCCAACTCCGGATGACGCTGACGGATCAGTTTGATGTAGCCCGGCACGTCATCGCCCTTGGTTTCGGTGACGCCGGTGGAGCAGATGCCGATCAGATCCGGCTTGGTGCGTTTGACAATGTTGAGGATCGCTTGCTCCACATTGTCGAAGCCGCCGAGCACAGTGGCCACTTCGCTCATCGCGGTGGTCTGCATTGGGATCGCCTCACGGAAATGGCGGACGAACAGCACGAGGCCGAACGAGGTGCAGCCTTGTGAGCCGTGCAGCAGCGGCATGGCGTTGTTCACCCCCATGAAGGCGAGCATGCCGCCGAGGGGCTGGCTCATCTTCAGCGGGTTGACGGTGCAGGCTTTTTTGGAGGTGGTGACGATTGCCATGTGCCCCTCACGCCGCCTGAGTGAGAGTGCGGCGGTCGTTCACATCCGCCACCAGTTCGGCCACCCGATCCTTGCAGCCGTTGCACCGCCCGCCAGCGCCGCAGTGCGACGCCACTTCTTGCGTGGTGGTGAAGCCGCGTTCGAGGATCACATCCTCAATCGCGCCCACCGTCATGTTGGTGCAACTGCACATCTCGCGTTCGCGATATTCGTCATTGGCGATTTGCAGTTCGCGTGCCGCTTCTTCGGCTGATGCCTCTTCGCTCTGAGCGGCGGCGGTGTCTTCCCAGCGCGCTTCGTCCCACGGGGCGGGTTTGCGCACTTGCGCCCACACCGGGTTGATCAGTGCTTTTTCGATCTCGTGGACCAGCATGACCATGCCGATATAGCCGGCATAGCCGTGGTGGCGTTCCTGGTTGATGTCCATCCAGGGCATTTTTGCCTTGAGTGCGACAAACTGGGTGCGTCCGCCGGACAGCATGATGTCGGCCTTGGCGTCACTCAGCATTTTGTACATTTCACGCGGGGTGAGATCGTCGATCATATGGGCGTCGGTGCCCATGATCTCCTTGATTTTGTCTTTGTCTTCCTTGGTGGATTTCTTCACCGAGGTGCCGACAATCTCCATCCCGCCTTCCTGCAAGGCGGCGACGACGGACCAGGATTTTACGCCGCCGGTGATCAGCAGCACCTTTTTGCCCATCAGCCGCGTGCGGTAATCGGCGATGGCGGCGTGGGCTTTCGCCTCCTCACGCGCGATCAGCGCCTCGGTGCGGGCGAGCAATTCATCCGGCGCGCCGCGTTCGACCAGCAGGCGCGAGATTTCGCGCAGGGATTCGCTGGTGTCGGAAATGCCGTAGAATGAGCCCTCGAAATACGGGATGTCGTAGCGTTCGTGCATCTTGCGGGCGACGTTGATCATCGCCTTTGAGCAGACCATCATTGCGGCGCGCGCCCGGTGAGATTGCGCGACTTCGTTGTAACGCGCGTCTCCGGAGATGCAGGCGAGGATGCGGATGCCGAGTTCGTCGAGCAGCGGTTTGACCTGCCACAACTCGCCCGCAAGATTGTATTCGCCGATGATGTTGATGTCGTATGGCGTGGTGAATTCCGGCTCCTGCGTGCCGATGACGTGATCGAGGATCGCCTCACCGGCCAGCTTGTTGCCGAGATTCTTCGGACCGACGAAGCCGGGGGAGTTCACCGGAATCACCGGCGTGCCGAACTTCGCGGCGGCGGCGGCGCAGACCGCGTTGATGTCGTCGCCAATCATCGCCGGGACGCAGGTTTGATACACAAACACGGCGGGTGGATTGTATTTTTCGATGATCTCGCGGATGGATTTGAACAGCCGCTTCTCGCCACCAAAGACGATATCCGTCTCGTTGATGTCGGTGGTGAAGCTGGTGCGGTAGAGTTGGGGACCAGAAGATTTCGAGCCGCGATTGTCCCATGAACTGCCCTCACAGGCGATGGGACCGTGGACCAGATGCGCCACGTCGGTGAACGGCTGAAGCGCGATTTTGGCCCCGTCAAACGCGCAACCACCGGCAGCTCCGCCGGGTTGGAGTTGTTTGGTACAGCCCTTCTTGCGGTCCTTTTCGGATTTCTTCTCGTTCTTGCCGCAGCCGGGTTCATCGAACACGTCTGCAATCTTGGCGGAAAGCGAGGCCATCGACATGAAATCCTCCTGCGAAAAGCGCCACAAGAAACCCGACGGCCATTGCTGACCGCCGGGGTTGTTCTCAGCGAATGATGTCGAAGCTGTAGTCGGTCTTGGAGGCGACGTTGGTGCTGGCGTCCATCACATCGAAGATCTTGTCGAGGAAGCGGACCAGCACGTTCAGCCCGCCCTGATAGCCCCACACCGGATAGCGATGGT
>CAIZGT010000063.1 GCA_903932545.1 uncultured Rhodospirillales bacterium | reverse complement strand
GACATCGCCGACTGGCGAATGGCGTTTCTAACGATGGCGGCACTCACTGTGGGGCTGGCAAGTTTTGTGCTCTATGCCATGCCGCGCGAGATGAAGTTTCGTCCGGTGCTGGGCGGGGTTGAGGCCAATCTGCGCGCCTATCGCGAGCATTTGCGCAACAAGCGGCTGATCGCCACCTGCGTGATCGGGTTTGGCATGCTGTTCTCGATGGTGGCCTGTTTCACCTTCGTGAATTTCTACCTTGCTGATGCGCCGTTTGAACTCTCACCCACCCAAGTGGGTTCGGTGTTTGCGGTCTATCTGCTCGGCATGGTCTCCGCCCCTCTGGCCACGCGCGTGGCGGTGAAGATCGGGCGCGTTCCCGCCTTGATGGTGGCTCTTGGTATCTCAACGCTCGGATTTCTGGCCACCACAGTGCCGATATTGGCCGTGGTTGTGGCCGGGTTGGCGTTCTCCACCGCCGGATTGCTGGTCACGCAAGCGCTCTCGCTGGGCTTCATCGGCGCGATTGTGCCGCGTGCGCGCTCCTCGGCGGTGGGGCTTTACGTCACGGTGTTCTACACTGGCGGCGCACTTGGTGGCGTGTTGCCGGGGCCGTTATGGCGCGAATTCGGCTGGATTGGCGTGCTCGGCCTGCTCTGGGCAATCCTTGCAATCATGGCCATCACCGCCTTGCGCTACTGGCGATTGCCCCCCAAGTCACTATCCTAGCAGTGAGCAGATTTAAGAGAGACGAGTGATGAACGCACCCTACGATCACGCCACACTCCCCTCCGACCGTTTCGCCATCGGCCAGCCGGTGTCGCGCAAGGAAGACCCGGTGCTGCTGCGTGGCGAGGGTCGATACACAGACGACCTCAATCTGCCCGGCCAGCTCTATGGCGTCGTGGTGCGCAGCACGGCGGCGCATGGCCTGATCACCAAACTGCATCTGAATGACGCCCGCGCCATGCCGGGCGTGAAGCTGATCCTCACCCGCGATGATCTGATCGCCGCTGGGGTGCAGCCGATGCAGGCCAACGTGATCGGCACAAATCGCGACAAAACGCCCACGCCGAAACCGACGCTCTACGCGCTGGCTGGCGATAAAGTGCGCTATGTGGGTGAGCCCATCGCGTTCGTGGTGGCAGAAACCTTCATGCTGGCGCGAGATGCCGCTGAGCTTGTGTTTGCCGAAATCGACAGCCTGCCCGCCGTCACCAACGCCCGCGCCGCTGCCGCGCCCGGCGCGCCGCAGCTTTATGACGAGGCGCCGGGCAATCTCATCCTCGATTTCCATTATGGTGACAGCGAGAAAGTTGCTGCCGCATTCGCCGCCGCCGCCCACGTGACCAAGCTCGCCATCCGCAATTCGCGCGTGGTGTGCGCCCCATTGGAACCGCGCTCGGCCATCGGCGAGGTCAATCCCGAAACCGGCGAGCATGTGCTGCGCCTGGGCTGTCAGGGCGTGTTCGCAATGAAGGGCGGGGTTTCCGCCATCATGGGCATCGACAAGTCAAAGATGCGCGTGCTCACCGGCAAT
>CAIZGT010000062.1 GCA_903932545.1 uncultured Rhodospirillales bacterium | reverse complement strand
TCTTCGGTCTGCTGGCTGGCCAGAGCCTGCTGCATCTCGCGCCACGCAGCCTGCTCCTTCTGCGCATCTTCATTCAACGACTGTCGACGTTCGCCAATGATGCGATCCACCGCCTGCGCGGCGATGGAGGCGCGCATAATTTCCGGCACGCCCAACACACCCACCACCGGCACTGGCGGCGGGGCAGTTTTTTCCAACGCTGGCAGCGGTGCCAGCGGCGGCAATGGCGGCAGCGGGGCGGTTGGCGCATCCGCCTCACCGCCAGATGGCAGGATCGGCGGCAAAGCAGCGGTAGAAATCGGCGACGATGGAATGGGCGAAGCGGTCGGGCGCGGTGCCGGGCGCGCGGCGGCCGATGGTGCGGTTTGCGCAGCAGACTTGGGCGCGTTGGGGATGAAAAAATCTTCAGCCCACGCCGCGTGTCGCATCGGGGACACGGACGAGGCAAATAGCACCGCGCAAACTGCGGCGGCGATACGAAAACGCTGCATGGACATTAGAACCTTGTGCCGAAGCCGAAGCGGAAGACCTGCGTGGTGTCGTATTTCTGCTTCACCACGAAAGGTGCGAGATCGATGTTGATCAAACCAAACGGGGTTTTCCACGACACGCCAACACCAGCACCGATGCGCGGAGCCGAACTGTTGGTGATGCCGATCACAGCGCCGGTACGTGTATGGGTGGACGCCTCGGACAGCGCACCGACATCGGCGAATACGCGACCAGATAGGCCAAGATCCGCCGAAACCGGCAGTGGGAAGCGCAGTTCCTGGCTTTCCGTCCAGAGCAGACGACCACCCAAGCTGTCACCGCCAACGAGAGCATGCGGACCGACGCCTGCCGTCTGGAAGCCGCGCAAGCTGTCGCCGCCGAGGAAGAAGCGGTCAATGATACGCTCGTTGCTGCCAAGCGTTGCGAGATAACCTGCGCTGCTGAGGAAGGCGAGAATATAGTCCGGATCACCCAACACATGTTCCAGCGGGATCAGGTATTGCGCGTCAACCTTGGTGCGCAAATAGCGCACATCACCGCCCAAACCGGCGAAATCCGTGCCCAGGCGGAAAACATAACCCGAATGCGGATCAATCTTGCTGTCGCGGAAGTCAAACGTCAGCGTCTGGCCGAGCTGCGAGAGCAGTGACACGCCAACTTCGTCTTGCACGTAAAGGCTGGCGGTGGAGAGCACGTTGTAAACATCACGCTGAACGATCGAGTAGGTCCAGTTCTGGCGCAAATGCTCGTTCAACTCATACCCGACCGAGAACGCCGCACCAACACGGCTTTCCTCGTAGGCTGCCAAAGATTGCAGATTGGTGCGGATCAAGAACACGTCCGCCGCCGCCACAAGGTTGCGATCGAGGAAATATGGGTTGCTGACGTTGACATCAACCTGCGACTGCTTTGCCGCCAACGTGCCGTTAATACCGGCCGAGATGCCCGAGCCCACGAGGTTACGCTCACGCAGGCCCACGTTGAGAAGCGGCCCGATATCGGTGGAGTAACCACCACCGAATGTCAGTTCGCCAGTGGATTTCTCTTCAACCCTGGCGTTGATCACCGCCTTGTCCGGCGTTGAGCCAGGGGCGGACGTGACGCTGACATTGGAGAAATAGCCGGTGTCCTGAATCCGCTGACGCGAGCGGCGCACCAGATCGGCGTTGAAGGCGTCTCCTTCTGCAAGGCGGAACTCACGCCGGACCACTTTGTCCTGCGTGCGCACATTGCCCGCAATATCGATCCGCTCAACATACACGCGCGGGCCTTCACCCACCACAAATTGCATGTTGATCAGCTTCTTGGCGACATCGCGGGTAACCACCGGCTTCACATCAACAAAAGCATA
>CAIZGT010000061.1 GCA_903932545.1 uncultured Rhodospirillales bacterium | reverse complement strand
GAGCGTGATTTGCAGGAGCGGATCACCTCAGCACAACGGCAGTTCCGCGACCGTGCGCGCATCATTCAGGAAGCCGCCCAATATGGCGTGGGCCAGATCGAGCGCGCGCTGGTGGCGGTCATCCGTCAGGTGGCCGAATCGCATGGCATGAACCTTGTGCTGCACCGCTCGCAGGTCGCTCTGAACGTATCTGATCTCGACATCAGTGAGCAGGTGGCCAACCAACTCAACATCGTTTTACCATCTGTGGTGATCCCGCCGGATGGTATGTCGCCGAGTGCCATGCCCGCGCCGCCGGGCAATGTTGTTGGGCCAAATGCCGTAGCGCCGATGCCGGCAAATGGGCCACGGCGCAACTGATGTCTGAGTCTGTCGTCCCCGGTGATGATCGTTTCTTCCCCCGATGCGGGCCGTTCACCATTGCTGATCTGGCGTCGTGTGCGGGCGTAGAGCCCACTCAGCATGACGCCGAACGCCGGTTTTACCGCGTGGCACCGCTGCAGGTGGCTGGTCCGGATGAGGTGAGTTTTCTCGACAATCCGAAATATTTGGCAGCCCTTGACGCCACCAAGGCCGGCGCGGTGATTGTGCAGCCTGATTTGCTGGACCGCGTCCCGCAGGCAACAATCGGGCTGGCAACGCGGCAGCCTTATCTGGCTTGGGCAAAGATTGCGGCGTTGTTCCATCCACTGCCACCGTTGCAAGCAGGCGTGCATCCAAGTGCGGTGATCGATCCGTCGGCCCGTATCGATCCCAGCAGTGAGATCGGCCCGTTCGTGGTCATCGGCCCACGGGCTGAGATTGGTGCACGTTGCCGTGTCGGTGCTGGTGCGGTGATCGGGCAAGGCGTGGTGATTGGCACGGATGGCCGCATCGGCGCGCATTGTTCCGTCAGCCATGCGCTGATCGGGGACCGTGTGACGTTGTTTGCCGGTGCTCGCATCGGCCAGGACGGGTTCGGCTTTGCCACCACGATGACGGCAACCGGCCCCGCCCATATCAGCGTGCCGCAGCTAGGCCGCGTGGTGATTGCGCATGATGTGGAGATCGGGGCGAACAGCTGTGTTGATCGCGGTTCAGCGCAAGACACTGTTATTGGTGCCGGCACCAGAATCGACAATCTGGTGCAGATCGGGCACAACGTGCGCATCGGTCGAGCCTGTGTTCTGGTGGCGCAAGTGGGCGTTGCCGGGTCGTCTGAACTGGAAGATTTCGTCGTGCTGGCCGGGCAGGTTGGTGTGGCGGGGCATGTAAAGATCGGCAGGGCCGCACGGGTTGGTGGACAGGCCGGGGTCATGAGCAATCTTGACGGCGGCGCGGAATATGTGGGCTCGCCTGCGATGCCGGCTAAGGCGTTTTTCCGTCAGCAAGTGGCGCTGAAGCGTCTCGCAGGGCAGGGCAAGACAGTGCAGGCCGCGCCCAAGGCTGCGTTGGATGGTGAGACGGGCAGGAATTGAGCACCGATGGACGGAACTGACACCAACACGATGGCCAATGATACGAATTCCGGCGGCGACGCCCCAAAGGTGATCCCGCTGATCGATATCGACCGCATTCGCCATGATATTCCGCATCGCTATCCGATGCTGATGATCGACAAAATGGTGGACGTGGTTCTCGGTGAGAGCGCGATTGGCATCAAGGCGGTCTCGAACAACGAGCCGTTCTTCCAGGGCCATTTCCCCGAAAAGCCAGTGATGCCGGGCGTGTTGATCGTGGAAGCGATGGCACAAACCTCGGCTGTGTTGGTGGTGGAGTCGCTCGGCGAACAGGCGGCTGGCCTGCTGGTGTATTTCATGACGGTGGACAACGCGAAGTTCCGCCGCCCGGTGGTGCCGGGTGATTTGCTGAAAATCCACGTGGTGCGCGAGCGTCGTCGCGGCAATGTCTGGAAATTTAAAGGCGTGGCACGCGTAGAAGGCGTGGTTGTGGCCGAGGCAATCTATTCTGCCATGATCCTGGACCGCCAGGCGTGACCGACACGAGCATCCACCCAAGTGCGGTGGTCGAGGCCGGTGCCAAGTTAGGCAGCCACGTGGTGATCGGCCCGTGGTGTCATGTCGGCGCGGATGTCACAATCGAAGATGGGGTCCGCCTGATCAGCCATGTTGTGGTGGATGGGATTACCCGCATCGGCGCTGGCTCAGTGCTATACCCGTTCGTGACGGTGGGCATGGCGCCGCAGGATTTGAAATACAAAGGCGAGCCCACCCGCACGGAAATCGGCGCGCGCTGTCACTTGCGTGAGCATGTAACCGTGCATCGCGGCACCATCACTGGCGCGGCGCTGACCCGCGTGGGCGATGAGTGCCTGCTGATGGCAGGCGTTCACGTCGCCCATGATTGTGAACTCGGCAACAACGTGGTGATTGCCAACAACGTGCTGCTCGGCGGCCACGTGCATATCGGACCGTTCGCGGTGCTGGGTGGCGGGGCAGCGGTGCATCAATTCACCCGCATCGGGCGTGCCGCGATGATCGGTGGTATGGCGGGCGTGGTGGCGGATGTGATCCCGTTCGGCACTGTGATCGGCAATCGCGCTTACCTCGCCGGGCTCAACATCATCGGCCTGCGCCGTCGAGGGTATGACCGCGCACAGATCAACGCCGTACGCGGCGCGTTCCGGCTGATGTTCATGGGTCCGGGCGTGTTTGATGACCGCGTGGCTGAGGCCACCACCACCTATGGTGCTGAGCCGCTGGTGGCGGAAATGCTCGAATTCATCGCCTCCTGCGGTAAGCGTGGCTTGACCCATGCTTCAACCGAAACG
>CAIZGT010000060.1 GCA_903932545.1 uncultured Rhodospirillales bacterium | reverse complement strand
GCGGCGGTGACTTCGCGGGCGAGACGAAGCGGCCAGTCTTGCCCGGTGAAAATGTCATCGGCTCGCAATTCACGGTCCTGCTGGACCAGCCAGTAGAGCCACGTTTGCGCATAATTTCCGTGCGCCGCACCGTGACCGTAGAAGAAATTGTCGAATTGAAGGGTGATCACCGTTGGGTTGGCGGCCAACGGGGTGAGTTAGGCGGTCTGGGTCAGGCTTGAATCCATATCGCCGGGCTTATCGAGGCTCAGTCTGTCGCGCACCCAGGCATTGAACGCATGCGCATGCGCATCGGCTGGCGATTCCAGACGCGGCCAGATTGTCTCCTCACTGCCGAAACGCCAGTTCGGACTTTCTTGATTGTCCGGATCGGGCGTAAGGCGCTCATGCCAGGATTGCGTGAACACGTAGGCGCCGATTTTAACCACGCTGTTCGCCAAAAACTTGGTGCGGCCAAGGGTGCCAGAGATCAGGCAGCCTTGCAGATCGATGTTCTTCGGATCGATCTGGCCGGTGGTGCAGACGGTGTCGAGATTGCGCAGCCAGAGGCGCTGGGCGTCACGCAGTTCGGCGCGATAGGCCGCACTCGCCTCGGCCTGCGCCGCTGAATAGGCGCGGGCGAGGTCTTCATCGGCTTTCGAGAGTTCAGGATCGGCGCATATCGCGCGTTCACGCAGGGATTTGGCGGCTTTGCAATCAAAGCTCGCGGCAAGGGCGGATGTAGAGACGCACAGAATTGCGATGATCAACCAGCGCATGGCACAGCCCTCTAGCGGAGAGGCTCAGCCCTGCGCGAAAAGCCCCAGCAAGGTCAACAGGGCCGCGCCGAAAACGAGCGTAAGGATAACGAGCTTGCGCTCAACCGGCTGCAATGGGTCATGGTCCGCCTTGGTCAGCGTGGCGCTGTAGGACACATCGGACATGGGATTTGCCATTCATACGATTATGATTGGTGGATTATACAAACCCACAAGAACCATTAAATAACTATGACTGCGGTGGCTTTGAGTCAAGAGAACTCTACATTTCACGCATATATATCGCATAATTGAGCGGACTCGCAAATCGAACCCACTGCCCGCGCGGTGGGATTGCTGCGCGTGCCCCCCTACGAGGCATCCCACTTGACGCCGGAAATCGCATCCGCCCCGGATGCCAGCATCGCCAAACGATCAAAGCCCAGCGCAATTCCAGCGCAATCCGGCATATCCGGCAGCAGGCGCAGAAGATCGTGATCGATCTCCCAATCCGGGCCGCCGTAAAGCGCATGGCGGCGCGCCCGATCCACTTCAAAGCGAGCGCGTTGCTCAACCGAATCAGTGAGTTCTGCGAAGGCGTTGGCGAGTTCCAGGCCGCAGACATACAACTCAAACCGCTCGGCCACACGCGGATCATCGGGGCATTTGCGGGCCAGTGCTGCTTGGGTGACAGGCCAATGGGTGAGGAACGTGGGGCGTTTCTGCCCCAATTCCGGCTCAACGCGTTCCAGCAGCAGGCGGAAGAACAGGTCCTCCCAGCATTCCCCGTCTCGCACGCGTGTGTTGGCCTGTGCCGCCAGCGCCTCAGCATCATCAGCGGTCCCAAGCACATCCGCTCCAACCCAGCGCGCGAACGCTTCAGCCACGGTGATACGGTCGCATTCACGTAGATCGCACGTAATTCCCTGACACGTCACGACGGGCGGCAATGTGGATCGCAGCAACGCCTCGGTCTCGTCCATCAGGCCAGACATCGAAGCGCCGGGGCGATACCATTCGAGCATGGTGAATTCATGCGAATGCCGCGCGCTGCCCTCCTCGTTGCGCCAGACGCGGGCGAGTTGAAAAATCGGGCCGCTGCCGCTCGCGAGCAGCTTTTTCATGCTGAATTCCGGGCTGGTGTGCAGCCACAGCGTCTCACACTCGCCATACGCCCCCACGCGCTCGGTGCGGAATGGGCGCAAATGCACCTCTTCGCCCGGCGTGCGCACGGCGTAATCAGTCTCAACTTCCAGATATCCGCGCGCATCAAAGAAGGCGCGCACCGCCTGGTTCAGCCGCGCACGACGCCGCAACGCAGGGAGTTTGGCGGCGAGGCGGTGCGGTTGCCAATCACTCATGCCCACTCTTTCTACGGGAGTTGGAGGAAATTCCCGTCCGCAATCACCGTCGCTTCACCATAAATCGCCACACGGGTGACGGCGTATTCCGCGTCACGGCGGATTTCGGCGAAGATGGTGCTAGGGCGGCCCATTTCCTCGCCTTGATTGATGATCAGATGCGTGGCGTTGGTGTCAAAACTGCCCGCCAGGGCGGCGGCGGCTGACCCGGTGGCGGGGTCTTCGGTGATACCCATCCCGGGCGCGAACATGCGGGCGTGCAGTTCCAAAGTGGTGGCCTCCGCCCCCACGACGGCAAAGACATAGACAGCGCGATTGGCCCATAGCGTATCGGTGAAGCCGTGCCAGCGTTCGGCGACCAGCATCGCACTCGCCACATCCTCGCGGCTTTCGACGTGTACGAACAGGAACGGCGTGCCGTAACCGGCCTGCCACGGCGCGCCCACCAAGCGATCCCGCTTGAGGCCGAGCGCATCGGCGAACACCACCGGCATCAGCGTGTGCGGGCGCTGCTCGGCGGGGCCGTCCATGAACAAGGTGGCGCCTGCATCGCCCAACACCACACGGACCGGCCCGACGCCTTCTTCCAGCGTGATCTCAGCCAGACCTTCAGTGCGACCCAGATGTTTGAGCATGATGGCGGTGCCAATGGTGGGGTGGCCAGCGAAGGGCAGTTCACGGGCCGGGGTGAAGATGCGCACGGCGAATTTGCCGGGTTCGGAGCCGGGCGTGACGAAGCTGGTCTCGGCGATGTTCAACTCACGCGCAATCGCCTGCATCTGGCGACCATCCAGCCCAATTGCATCAGGAAAAACCGCAAGTTGGTTCCCCGCGAAGGGCGCATCGGTGAACACATCGGCGAGCAAGTAGCGCATGGCAGGCCCATTTCTTCGGTGTGGGGTTTGATCCGTCTGTCTGCGTTGGCTAAACCAACGCGATGAATTCTGAAACAACGCTACGCGACGCCGATGCGCTGGTCAGCGCCGGGCTTGTCATGCCTGATCAGCGCGACGCTATCGCCGAAGTTGAATCCCGTTACGCGGTGGCGATCCCACCTGCTTTGCGCGCGCTGATCACGGATTTGGATGGCCCGATTGCGCGCCAGTTCCTCCCCAATGCGGCGGAACTGATCACGGCCGCACATGAAAGTGTCGATCCGATTGGCGATGATGCCCTCAGCCCGGTGAAGGGGATCGTGCACCGCTATGCCGACCGTGCGTTGCTCAAACCGCTGCTGATCTGTCCCACCTATTGCCGGTTCTGTTTCCGCCGCGAGCATGTCGGTCCCGATGGCGGGTTGCTGAGCGATGCGGAGCTTAGCACAGCCTATGAGTGGCTTCGAGCACATAGCGCAATCCGCGAAGTCATCCTCACCGGCGGTGATCCGCTGATGCTGTCACCGCGCAGGCTCAGTGCGATCATCACTGCCCTCTCCGCGATCGCGCATATCGAGACCATCCGCATCCACACCCGCGTGCCCGTCGCAGCGCCGGAGATGATCACCACTGATCTCACCGCCGCCCTGAACACCGAGCGGGCGATGTGGGTGGTTCTACACAGCAATTGCGCTGAGGAATTTACCCCCGCTGCCCGAGCGGCACTGCACCGCATTCAGGCCCAGGCAATCCCCATCCTCGGCCAATCCGTGCTGTTGCGCGGCGTGAATGACAGCGAGGCGGCACTGGAGGCGCTGTTTCGCGCCATGATCACCGCGCGCGTAAAGCCATACTACCTGCACCAACTCGACGCCGCCCCCGGCACGTCACATTTCCATGTTCCAATCGCGCAGGGACAGCAGCTTTTGCGTGGCCTGCGCGGCCGGGTGAGCGGGCTGGCATGGCCCACCTACGTGCTCGACATCCCCGGCGGCGCGGGCAAAGTGCCGCTGAATCCGGAATATCTTGGCGCGGATGATCATGTGCGCGACCCAGACGGGCGTTGGCATCGGCTTGCCGTGCCGATTGTGGCGGTTTAGACACCTGCCTCCCTAG
>CAIZGT010000059.1 GCA_903932545.1 uncultured Rhodospirillales bacterium | reverse complement strand
TCCTCAGCAACGCAGAGATGGGCATCGCCAGCCCTGCTGCAAGACGACTGTTGATCAGGGCAAACGTGACAGAAAGCTCTGCACGATCGGACCCCACACATCGCTGCCACCGGGCGCGTTATAGAGCGCGTGACCCTCATCGAAGAACGGGTTGACCAACACGAAATCAGTCTGCCCGCGGCCTTCGGAGAAGGCTTGCTCCAATTGCGTGCTGATATTGGGCGGAAAATAGCTGTCATTGCGCGCCACGATCCACAGCACAGGAGTCGTGGAATGCCCGCCGAGTTCGCGTGCCGCATTGACCAACAAATCGGCTCGGCAAACAGATTCCGGCGGTTTGTAGGCTTTTGCCCCACGACCCGGTGCGAATGCTATGACCGCCTGCACGCGAGGGTCATCCATCCCCGCCAAGGCAAGCCCAGCCCACCCGCCGGTGGATTGCCCCACCACCACAGCACCGGTCGGTTTGGCCCATGGCATCGTCCAGGCAGCACGCAGTCCGACCTCGATATCCTCAGCCCCCAAACGCGCTGATCGAACATAATCAGGTGCCACACACGGCCCATTGTCTTCCTGCGCTGGCCCCGTGCTGCTGCCGAACCCCTTCCGCAACAGACTGACGACGGCAAAGTTCTGGCTGTTGAACCAATGCACCGGTGAGCTGTTGCACGCGGCCGGCTGCATTTCGCCGCGCAGTGCGGGAGACGGCGCAGAACCGTGGGTGAGCAACGCAACAGGCCAAGGCCCCGAGCCGGACGGCAGACACACCCGCGCGGTTAACACCGCGCTGCTGGGGTCGCCTGCATTGATCGGAACAGACCATAGTTGTCCGTTTGCCGAACTTGGGTAGATCGGCGCTTGACTGAGAGGAACCGGCCGCGGTGTGGCCGAGCAGCCTGCCAGAAGTAAAACCGCCAACCCGGCGGCACGGATTTTCATCCTCGGTCTCGCATCAGGCGCGACTTGTCGCGCGCCCAATCGCGATCAGCAATCGCATGTCGCTTGTCCGCCTTGTTGCGCCCTTGGCCCACGCCCAACTCCACCTTCGCCATGCCGCGATCATCAAAGGTGATCGACAGCGGCACGAGGGTGTGCCCGTCCCGCGACACTGCGGAGAACAGCCGCACGCGCTCCTTCTTTTTCACCAGCAGCTTACGGTGCGCGCGTGGCTCAAATTTTGAGAGAATTCCGCCTTGGTATTCGGGGATGTAGCAGTTGAACAAATACAACTCGCCGTCGCGCTCGCCCGCCCAAGCTTCGTTGATCGTGGCACGGCCTTGGCGGAGCGATTTCACCTCCGGCCCTTTGAGCACGATTCCGGCTTCGATGGTTTCCTTGATCGTATAGTCAAACCGAGCTTTGCGGTTTTGGGCCGCAACGCCGTGACTGATCAGCTTCTGTTTCTTCTCTTCCTTGGCCATCAAATGCTCAATTCAATAGCCCCGTGGCCACCATCGCCGCGCGCACCGCTTCGCGTGAGGTTTCCGCGATGGGGGCAATCGGCAGGCGGCACTTATCCGCGGTGAATCCAAGCAGCGAGGCTGCAAATTTCACCGGACCCGGAGAAGTTTCACAAAACATGGCGTCATGCAGGGCCACCAAGCGCGTCTGGATGATCATCGCCTCATGGATATGGCCGGTATTCCACGCCGCATGCATTTGGCTACACAAACGCGGCGCGATGTTGGCGGTGACAGAGATGCAGCCATGGCCACCGGCGGCGAGGAATGCGAGAGCCGTGTGATCTTCACCCGAAAGCTGAATGAAGTCCGGCCCACATGCGGCTGTTGTGTGTAGCGGGCGGGTGAGGTTCGCTGTCGCATCCTTCACGCCCAC
>CAIZGT010000058.1 GCA_903932545.1 uncultured Rhodospirillales bacterium | reverse complement strand
GGGTGATACTAGTGATACTGAATATGATGTATGATGTGCAGGCCAGGGGAGGCGGCGCTCGGATGCGATTTTGCTGCGTCATGCTCACGCAGCGCAGGGCGATCTTAAAACCCTCGCCAGTTTGGCGGAATTGGCGCTGGCGACCTGCCCAACACTTGAGCGGCGGGGTGAGAGCGTGGGGCAGGGCAATGCGTTCGGACTTGCCGCGCGGGCGTGGAACCTGGAGTTACTGCCTGCGCTGACCAAGCGATGTGGTGATCTGCCGTATCCAGTGGCCGTCGGTGCGCTGGCGGGGGTATCCGGCATTTCGGCGGACGATGTTGCCACCGCGTATTTGCACAATTTCGCGGCAAATCTGATCTCGGCTGCGGTGCGTTTGGTGCCACTTGGCCAGACGGCGGGGCTTGCGGTGCTCGAAGGGTTGGAGCCGGTTTTGCAGGCGGTGATCCATTCCACACGAGACGCCACGCTCGATGATGTCGGCGGCTTCTGCTTCCGCGCCGATATCGCCTCTGCCCGCCACGAAACCCAACATACGAGGCTGTTTCGATCATGAGTTCCGAAAATGGACCGCTGAAAGTGGGGATTGGTGGCCCGGTTGGCTCTGGCAAAACCGCGCTGATGGATGCGCTGTGCCGCCATTTTCGCACCAGCCACAATATCGCAGCCATCACCAACGATATCTATACGCGCGAGGATGCCGAGTTCCTCACCCGTGCCGGCTCGCTGCCGCCGGATCGGATCATGGGAATTGAGACCGGCGGCTGCCCGCACACCGCGATCCGTGAGGATGCCAGCATCAATCTGGCGGGGGTGGACGAAATGGTGCGTCGTTTCCCGGGGTTGGATCTGATTTTGATTGAGAGTGGCGGCGACAATCTCACCGCGACATTCAGCCCCGAACTCGCCGATATCGCGATTTATGTGATCGATGTCTCAGCTGGGGACAAATTGCCGCGTAAGGGTGGGCCGGGGATCACGCGCTCGGATTTGTTGGTGATCAACAAGATTGATCTCGCACCCTATGTGGGCGCAAGCCTTGATGTGATGGAGCGCGATTCGACGGCGCAGCGGCGGGGGCGGCCGTTTATCTTCGCCAATGTGCGCGCCGGGCAGGGGGTGGCGGAGATAGCCGCCTTTATTGCGCGCGAGGGCGGGTTGTGACGGTCAGTTCAACAACTGAACCACAACTGCGCGTTCTCCGTGCTGGCCCAAAATATCGGCGGTTAGGCCTGGCACGCCGTGGCTGACCAAGTATTCGCTGACCACGGTGGCCAATTGCTTGCCGGCCCCGGGATCATCTTCCTGCCCGATGATTTTCATTGAATTCGGCCAAGCCTGCACAATCAGCCCCGCCAAACGCTGCAAGATGAGTGCGCCGGAGGGTGAGACGCCGGTGCTGTTGAAGGCCGCCGGGGGCAGCCTGACAATGGTGCCGCTGGCTTGCACCTGCGCGTTGAGCAATTGCAGCAATAAGGCAACGGGCAGCTTGGCCGGTGGGGTGCCTTGGGTGAGAGCGGAGGCAAGGCTGTTCGCAGGCAGCGCGAGACTGTCCATACCCAAGATAGCGAAATTCGGTGGCGCGGCATCCGCCGCCACGCGGTAGAGCAACGAAATCGCGTTACCCGCGATGGTGACATCGGCCCCTGACGCCAGATTGGCCTCCACCAGATTGGCCTCGCCGCGCAGTGTGAGCGAGGGGCAGACGCCGCGCAGTTTCAGATGTGAATTCACAGACTCAAACGTGACGGGCTTGGCGTTGCAGTCGAGTTCCACGTTCAAGCCATTGCCGAAAATAGTGGCGGAGTCCGCGGCCGGTGCCACGCCCAACGGGCTGGAGGTGAGTTCGTTGGCTTCGCCCACCATCTGCAATTGCGGCGTGGCGTCGGGGGTGGAGCTGGTGCGCACGCGATTGTGATTGCCCTCGATATCCAGGGTTGCAGCACCGATCAGCGGCACGCTGACCTGGTTGCTGTCACCGCGCACGATGAGGCCGTTGCAATGGCCGGTGATGGTAACGGCATTGCGCGCGCCCTCCACCATGACTGAGGTATTATTGCATGACACGGTGCGGGTCGTGCCCGAGCCTTGCAGCAGCAAACCCGTAAAAGGTGAGGCAGCCTGCGCGGTTGCGCTGGCAAGCATCGCGCCCACGGCTCCGATCAACACCCAACGCATTGTTCATTCTCCCCGCGCGACATGGACGCACCGCCTGATCTCATGACCGCTATAGACCACATCTGCTTCAAATTATGTCACGAATTCCCCGTGAGGATCGCGTGGGTTGGCGTGTTTGTGCCGCCGTCAAGCGCGCGAAAGGCTGGCAATTGGCAAATTATGACGATCTGCACACGGAATTCTGACTTGCCGTGAGATGCTCTTATTTCTAAGCCATGGACTTAACATGAGCACCCCAAAAATTCTCTTGGTTGAAGATGAAGACCTGATCCGGCTGTTGCTTTCCGAAGCACTGTCCGATGACGGATTCTTGATCGTTTCGGCGGCCACCGGGGAAGAAGCCTTGAGCCTTATTTCCGACGGCGAGCGTTTTGATGTTTTGTTTACTGATATTCAACTGCCCGGCAGCGTTGACGGCTTGGATATCGCCCGGTTTGCCCGCGAGCATTACCCAATTGTGCCTGTGGTGTTCACCACCGGGCAGCCGGATCGGATGAGCGGGTGGGTGATCGGCCCGCATGATATCTTCATTCCCAAACCGTATCGCCCGGCTGAGATCGCGCGGGCGGTGCGCCAAGTATTGGGCATGCCGCCGGTTTAGCCGCGATGCTGATTGTCTTGATTGGGCCGGGCTGGCGGCGCTGGATGCGGCTGCGGTGGTGGCTGGATATGCGGCTGCGGTGCTGGTTGTGGCGGTGGCTGGAAATGGGGTTGCGGTTGCGGCGCGGGCTGGAAATGCTGTTGTGCTTGCGGCGCGGGTTGGAAATGCGGCTGCGGTGCTGGTGCGGCCTGATGAAATTGCGGTTGTGGCGCGGGCTGGCTCGCTGGGTGTGGCACCGGAGCCGGAGACATTGGAGCCGGAGACATTGGAGCCTGGGCGATTGGAGCCTGGGCGATTGGAGCC
>CAIZGT010000057.1 GCA_903932545.1 uncultured Rhodospirillales bacterium | reverse complement strand
GCGAGAAAGCCGGTTGCCGCGGAGAGTGCAACAGCCATGAACAAACCCCAATGAAATACCCGAATCCCATAATCCCACACAATAATGGGAGTTTGGCCTAGATGGTCGTGCAAATCCGGGCAGTCCAGGGACAAGCTACTCGCCTTTCATGTCGCGCAGCACGGACCGGAAAACGTCTCTATGCCCGGCCTCATCTTCGCATACCTCGCGAAAATGCGCGGATACTTCAGTATCCCTAGCAACGTTCGCTCGCAAGGCCATCTGAGGATACATGACAGAGGTTTCATGGTTCTCACCCTCGATCGCGTCACGCAGGTTATCGGCATCGCTGCCAACCAATCCAGCGAGTTCGGCGTGTTCGGTGAAATGCTCCTGCCATTCCACGTTGGCGATCCGTTCAAATATAGCAGCAAGTTCTGTATTGCCTCGCCCGCGAGCAGCATCGGCAAACATCCGGTATTTCAGGTAGGCGAAAGCCTCGCGGTGCATTGCTTCGCGCAGGTCCTGAAGTGTGGTTGGCTTTAGAGAGGTCGTTGTCATTTCGTCCCCTGTCGGTTTGATCGCCGCTGAATAGGATCAAATTGCAAAATGTGCTGCAATATTCGGAAAATACGTACAAGAAAAATAAGCGACGCTCGAAAATATCATGTTTTTATCGGTATCAAATAATTTATGTGACGTTGCCCTATTACTTAGTGTTATTTTAACGGGTTGCTGACCGGCCTGTGGATGGAGCGCCATTCGCTCTCCCGGCGGAATAGATGAAAGTGCGCTTTTGGAATGGGTGTCCACTATTCGGTCCACCAAACCGATAGCCGCCATTCGGCTTTCGGCCACAAGCCGTGTTGCGAATTCTCGCAGCGGTCCCACCATTTTGCGGGCGACGTGGTGGGACTCCTTCGGGGACCCACAATACGGATGGTTTCGCTTATGATGGCGGGTTGGTGGCGGTTCTGCTTGCGGCCAGGGCAATTTTGTGGCTTATAATGTTAGATGCACTCACTTTTTCCACAATCTGCGCTGACCATCGTCGCCTTTATGGTGCGGTCGCTTTGGTGTGGGCTGCGGTCGAGGTTGGGATTTTCCAGCGGCGATGTGATGATCGACGATTGGGTTGATGGGATTCTCAGCCGGTTCGACGAACTGCTCGCGCAATATCGGGCGGGGGCGTTGCCGCCGGTGATGCCGCCGCGTGCGGTTGGGGGTGATCGTGCGAATGCGCCTCAAGCAGTGCATGTTTTGACGCTGTCAGAGATGGCGGCGTTGCTTGCGGCATCTCCTGCAATCGAGCAGGTTCAAGGCTCTGCATCGCAGGCTGTGATGGTTGCGGCAAAGCGCGTGGCACCGGGCTGCGCGTGCGGGTCAGCCGTGCCATATGGTCGCGCTGTGCGTGCATTCGTTGCGGTGCGCAGCGATTCTGGCCGCCCGACGCGTGCCAATTTTCGAACAATGGGGTTTGGGGCGCCGTAGAATGACGCCCCATTTATTCCGGCATGTTATCAAACACACACCGTTATTGCAAGCAAATCGCCCGATATATTCACCAATTTTCGATCAAACCCCGCGTCTCTGCCACCGCCACATTCCAGATCGCCAACATGTCGTCATCCGAGCGTTGGTTCGCCCCGCCATAGGAGCCATCCTCCAGCAATTGGCGCACTTCAAACGGCGGAAGCGTGCGCAGGCGGGCGAGGTCAACCATCTCTTTGCTGTCATGCGCTTGCGTGCCAGGCAGACGGGTCCAGGGGAAGTTTTCCATCCAATTGGCGTGCGTGGCATCCCCGTCATACGACGCGACGGCTGCCGAGGTGCGCGGGGCGCGCCACCAATCGTGGAAGCGCACCCGGCAATCGGGGTTGTCCATCATCCACTCACCGGCCAGCGAACCCGCAGCGATATTGCCGGCATGGCCGTTGACCAGCAGAATCCGGCGAAAACCCGAGCGTTTAAGACTGTCCAGCACATCCGTGATCAGCGCCACATAGGTGGCCACGCGCACGGTGATGCTGCCCGGATAGGCCTGAAAACTTGGCGCAATGCCGAACGGGAGAACAGGATATACCGGCACACCCAGCGGTGCCGCCGCCTCAACCGCCACGCGCTCGGCCAGAATGGCATCGGTCAGCAGCGATAGCCCGGCATGCTGTTCAGTGCTGCCGAGCGGCAGAACCACACGGTCATCAGACCGCGTCCAATCTTCAACCTGACGCCATTCCATATCTGCAATACGCATAAAAACCAATTCTCCCGGAGTGTCCCGTGCCCCAGAACACCTTGAACCTGTTTTCACAAAATGGAAATCAGCAGCGCCTCAGGGCTGATTGATCACCAACAGGTCACAATTGCGTCGCCCAGCCAGCAGGCAGTCTTCGATAGTGGAGACTTTATGAAGGCGCACCACGAGAAAATAACTCGCCACGAGCAGCGCCAAGGTGATGGCAAGCCCAGCCAACGCCACTGTGCGGCGGTTGGACTGATCTTGACGATCATCGCGTTCGGCCTGGGTCTGGCGATAGACAATGCGATAGATTGGAGCCATCGGACGTCCCCTCCTGCGGCACCTGTATTACAATGCTGCACACAGCCGGATGCAAGCTGCGTTTATGTGGCAACGCGCGGTGCCGATCACTTTAAAGATCGGTCACGCCGCATTTCTGGCCTGTCTCATTGCGCGCGAGTCGGCCAGTCTGGGGCGATGTTGCTGCTGCAATCCCTGCCCCTGATCGCCTTGGTTATGCTGCTCGCCACTGGCCGGGCCGGGCCGATATGGTCTTGCGCCACCGCGCTCGTCTTGGCCATGCCCGCGTTCTGGCTCAGCACCACCAACCAGACCGGATTTGCGGGCGAACTGGGTGCTGCGTTGTTGCAGGGCCTGTGGATGGCGATGATCCCAATTGGGATCATCACCGGCGGTGTTGTGTTTCACGCCGGTGCCAGCCGCCCCGCTGCGCGACCGGAGACGCGAACACCACCCATGGGCGGTGCCCTGGCCGACCACGCCTTCACCGCCTCTGTGTTGCTTGGGATGTTCACCGAGGCGGCAACCGGGTTCGGCGTCGGCACGGTGTTCGCCATTGGCGCGTTGCAACGGCTGGGCTTGGTCGGAGCTCCGGCGGCGGCGATCGGCTTGTTGGCGCAGGTGGCAATTCCATGGGGTGGCCTCGGCCCCGGCACCGCGATTGGCGCGGCCCTGGCCGGGATCGATCCACAATTGATGTCACAGCGCAACGCGATGATGCTGGCCCCCTCGCTGCTGATGCTGTTGCCGCTGTTCTGGTGGTGGTGCGCGATGCTGGGGCTGCCTATCAGCCGCACCGCCAAGCTGCGCCAATTCGGCTGGACCCTGCTGGTGGGCGGTTTGCTGATCGGGTTTCATCATCTGCTGCCCTGGCAACTCTGCGGGATGATGGCGAGTGGCACGGTGCTAACACTGCGCCTGCTGCTGACTGATCCGCCGCGTGATCAAGCCGATATCGCACGGCTGGGACGCGCCGCATTCCCGTATCTGCTCCTCACATCGCTGCTGCTGATCAGCCAGTTTTGGCACGATGCGCCGGCGCTGCATCCTTTCCCCGGCCTGCCCGCGCTCACGGCCAATCATGCGATGGCGTCGATTTGGCTGTCGGCGTTGCTGATGTTCGCGATCGACGGCAAGCGCCCAGCCCTGGCCTGGGCGGCGTTGCGACGCGTGCTGAGGCCGGCGATGGCGCTGGTGAGCTTCGTGGTGCTGGCGCGCGTGCTGTCCAATGCGGGCATTCCGGTGGCACTGGCCCAGGCTTTGGTGGCGAATTTGGGCGATGCGGCGCCGTTCGCAGCCCCAGTTTTATCGGCCACCGCTGGATTCTTCGCGGGCACCAATGTGGGTGGCAATTCGGCGATGATGCCGCTGCAAGCCGCCCTCGGCCATGCCGCAGGTCTTGGTCCATTGGTGCTGCCAGCCGTGCAGAACGGCACCCTCGCCTTGGTGATTTCGCCGCAATTGACCGCAATTGCCGCCGGGTTGATCGGCGGCGGCGTGACACAAGCCCAGCTCTGGCGGATCATGTGGCCGGTTGCCGCCATTGGATTGCTGGTTGGCACCGCATCCATCCTGATCGG
>CAIZGT010000056.1 GCA_903932545.1 uncultured Rhodospirillales bacterium | reverse complement strand
GGGAAGCCGAGTTCCGGGATCACCGGCGAGGATTGCAGCCAACCGCCCGATGGGGTGGCCGAGACCATGTTGCCCCAACGGTCGATGACATCAACATGGCAGGTGTCTCCGCCCGATACGCCAAGGCGGGCGACGGTGGGCTCACCGGCACCGGGGTCACGGTTGAGCATATCGAGCCGGGATTGCGCGTTATGATCGACAATCGCCTGAAACCCCGGCACATGGACGGGGCGGAGTTCGAGCGAGGCGGTGGGGCCGACGAGCTTGCGGCGCTCGGCGTTGTAGGCTTCCGAGAGCAGGGTATCGAGCGGCACCTGCACGAAATCTGGATCGCCGTAATAGGCCTCACGGTCGGCAAAGGCGAGTTTGGCGCATTCAACAACCGTGTGGACAAAATCCGCGCCCAGCGGGTCCATCGCCGCGAGGTCGAAGCCTTTGAGCAAAGCGAGTTGTTGCAGGAACGCCGGGCCTTGCGACCAGGGGCCGCATTTGAGCAGCGTGTGGCCGTGGTAATCGATTCCCACTGGGGCTTCGATGGGGGCGGCCCAGCGCGCCATGTCATCCGCGGTGAGTTGGCCACGGTTGCGGCGGCCGGAGGAATCCATGCATTCGTTCTCGGCATAGAAGCGGCCAATCGCCTCGGCTGCGAAGCCGCGATAGAAGGCGTTGCGCGCGGCGTCGATGCGGGCCTCACGGGTGGTCCCGATCGCCTCACTCAGCAGCTTCTTCCAGAATGCCGCGAGTGCGGGACGGCGGAACAATTTGCCGGGTTCAGGCACTTGGCCGCCGGGCAGGAACACCGCGGCAGAGGTGTGCCATTCTTGTTCAAACAGCGGTTTGACGGTGTTGATGGTGGCACATACGCGCGGCACCAAATGCACGCCATTCTCAGCGTATCCGATGGAAAACGCCATCACGTCGGCCAGTTCCCAGGTGCCCCAGTTGCGCAGCATGGTGGTCCAGGCGTCGAACGCGCCGGGGACGGTTGCGGGCAGCAATCCGGTGCCGGGGACGAGGTCAAGGCCCAGGGCTGCCATGCTGGCGCAACTCATCGCATCCGGCGCCGGGCCTTGGCCGCAGACAACGTGCTGGGTGTTGTTGCTGGCATCGTGAATGATGATCGGCGCATCGCCCGCCGGGCCGTTCAGATGCGGCTCTGCCACGTTGAGCACGAAACCCGCGGCGGCGGCGGCGTCAAACGCATTGCCGCCGCGTTCCAGCACCGCCATCCCCACCGATGACGCCAGCCAATGCGTGGTGGCAACAACGCCGAAAGTGCCGGCGATTTCGGGGCGGGTGGTGAACAATGTCGCACTCCTAAGCTTGCGGAGCGGGCAGGGTAGCCGTTAGGTCGCCGCTGTAAAAGAGTGGGACTTGCGAATGTTGGTGTTGATCGTGGGACCGTCCGGGGCCGGCAAGGACACACTGATCAATGCCGTGCGCGCGCAATTGGCGGGCGATGCGCGGGTGCGGTTTGCGCGGCGTGATGTGACACGGCCTGCGAGTGTGGAGGAAGATAATCGCCCGGTTGCGCGCATTGAGTTCGATGCGATGCGCGATGCGGGTGGATATGCGCTGTGGTGGGAAGCGCATGGGCTGGCTTACGGCATTCGGGCTTCGGAGGTTGATGGCGCCGAAGTGGTGGTGTGCAGCG
>CAIZGT010000055.1 GCA_903932545.1 uncultured Rhodospirillales bacterium | reverse complement strand
CTGTGCTCAAGCTCGCACATGAAGAAGTCCGCGTGCGGGTGCTGAACTCGACCGTGGGCCAGATCACCGAAAGCGATATCCAACTCGCCAAGGCCTCGCAGGCTGTGATCATCGCGTTCAACGTGCGTGCGACCACCCAGGCGCGTGACATGGCGACGCGTGATGGCGTGGATATTCGTTACTACTCGATCATCTATGACGTGGCTGACGACGTGGAACAGCTGGTTCGTGGCAAGGTTGCCCCGAAGGCGCGCGAAAAGTTCCTTGGTTACGCCGAGATTCGCATGGTGTTCGACATCACCAAGACCGGCAAGGTTGCGGGTTGTATGGTCACCGAAGGCCTCGTCAAGCGCGGCTGTGGTGTGCGTTTGCTCCGCGAAGGCGTGGTGATCCACAACGGCGAACTGACGCAGCTCAAGCGGTTCAAGGACGATGTGAAGGAAGTGGCTCGTGGTTACGAGTGCGGCCTGTCGTTCGCGAACTACCAGGATCTGCGGGTTGGTGACGTGGTCGAGTGCTTCGACATCGAGATGGTGCCGGGTTGACGAAACTCACGGCCGCCAATCAGGCCAAGGCTCCAACCCAGCGGCAATTGCGCGTGGCGGAAGAAATCCGCCACGTGCTCTCGGGCGTGTTCGGGCGCGGCGACATTCGCGACCCGGAGCTCAAGGGCGTTGTGGTGACGGTGACGGAAGTGCGCATCGGGCCGGATTTGAAGCGCGCGACGGCGTTTGTGACGCGGTTGGGGCGCTCGGATATCGAAGAGAAGCTGCCGGCATTGCGGCGTGCGGCGCCGTATTTGCGCACCTGTGTGGCGAAGGAATTGCGGCTACGCGTGGCTCCTGATCTGTCGTTCCAGGCTGACACCTCCATCGATTATGCGATGCATGTCGATAAGATGCTGCGCAACCCAGAAGTTGCGCGCGATTTGCTGCCTCCCCAGGCGGCGTCTGAGGACTAATTGTTACTATGCGTCAACGCAAACCCAAAGGCCGCGCCCTCGACGGCTGGCTGATTGTCGATAAGCCCCAAGGGCTCACCTCCACTGATGTTGTAAACCGCGTGCGTCGATATTTCGATGCGCAGAAGGCGGGGCATGGCGGCACGCTTGATCCGTTGGCGACCGGCGTGCTGCCGATTGCGTTCGGGGCGGCGACGAAGACGGTGCCGTATGTGATGGATGGCACGAAGATTTATCACTTTACCCTGAAAATGGGTGAGCAACGCGACACGGATGACGCGGAGGGCAAGGTGATTGCCACGTCTGACATCCGCCCGACGGATGATCAGATCCGAGCAGCCTTGCCGCAGTTCATCGGCGATATCATGCAAGTACCGCCGATTTTCTCCGCGATCAAAATTGCCGGTGAGCGCGCGTATGATATGGCGCGTGAAGGCAGGGCTCCGGTGATGGAGCCGCGCCCGGCGCGGGTGGATCGGTTTGAACTGACCGGGCGGCCCGATGCGGACACTGCGGAGTTCGAAGTGCAGTCCGGCAAGGGCGTTTATATGCGGTCATTGGCACGAGACATTGCTGCTGCTTGCGGCACAGTAGGCCATATTTCCGTGCTACGCCGTCTGCGCGTAGGGCCATTCCTGGAAAGCGGCGCGATTATGCTGGACAAATTGCAGCCCGGAGAGGATATGCAGCCCGCTTCCCCGGATTTCCTGCTTCCGGTTGTGACCGCGCTGGCCGACATCCCGGCGATGGCCTTGACCCAGGCAGAAGTCTTCGCCCTTTCGAATGGTCAGGCGATCAGCCTGGTTGATTTGATGGGTCGCATTCCACCGGCGGCCAACCCTGATGGAGGGCTGGCCCGCGCGATGGCGGGGAGCCGTGTGATTGGGTTGTGCAGGCTGGAAGATGGCCTGCTGAAACCTGAACGGTTGTTGTAACCCGCACGTTCCATTTCTCACTTATAGGAGTCACACGATGTCGATCCCAGCCGATCGCAAGACCGCGATCATGACAGACTACGCCACCGCCCCTGCCGACACCGGCAGCCCGGAAGTTCAGGTCGCTCTGATCACCGAGCGCATTAACACTTTGACCGAGCACCTCAAGACCCACGCGAAGGATTTCCATTCGCGTCGTGGTTTGCTCATGCTGGTTGGCCGTCGTCGCCGCCTGCTCGACTATTTGAAGCGCAAGGATGATGCGCGCTATCGCACGCTGATCGCACGCCTGAGCCTGCGTCGCTAAAATGACTAAGCACCCCGAAGGCATGGGTCTTCGGGGTGTTCGCTGCGATGGCGGCGGTATTACGGACGGTTCGGCCTCATTGCGGGACAATGACGGCGCCTCCGGTAACGTGGACGTGGCTGCGCAGGCAGTCTCATCCCGCGCTGCCCGAGTCGCCGCCCCTACTTGAAGCCGTGTTGCACGTGGTTTCCGCTCGCATCGCTCCATGATGTGAAGGACGAAACATGTTCAATTATTTCCGCAAGGAACTCGAATGGGGTGGGCGCAAGCTCATTCTCGAAACCGGCAAAATCGCGCGCCAAGCCGATGGTGCTGTACTGGTCACCTATGGTGAGACCGTGGTGCTCTGCACCGCCGTGGGCGTGCGCGCGCCAAAGCCGGGCCAGGATTTCTTTCCGCTGACGGTGAATTATCAGGAAAAGACGTTTGCGGCCGGTAAGATTCCGGGCGGCTTCTTCAAGCGTGAAGGTCGTCCGACCGAGAAGGAAGTGCTGACCAGCCGCCTGATCGACCGCCCGATCCGCCCGCTGTTCCCAAAGGGCTTCCGTAATGAAGTGCAGGTTGTGGCCACGGTTCTGAGCCACGATCTGGAGAATGATCCGGACGTTGTGGCGATGATCGGCTGCTCGGCGGCTTTGACCATCTCGGGCATCCCATTCTTCGGCCCGGTTGCCGCAGCGCGCGTTGGCTTTGTTGATGGCGCTTACGTGATCAACCCGATCCCGGAAGACCTGAAGAAATCCAAGCTCGACCTCGTGGTTGCTGGCACGTCTGAAGGCGTGCTGATGATTGAGTCTGAGGCGCAGGAGCTGACCGAAGACGAGATGCTCGGCGCTGTGACGTTCGGTCACGCCGCGTTCCAGCCGGTGATCGATCTGATCATCAGCTTGGCCGAAGTTGCCGCCAAAGAGCCTTGGGCGTTGCCTGAGACGTCGGACGCCGAGAAGACGCTGGCCGCGCGCGTGGATGCGCTGGCGCGCGCCGATCTGGCCGCTGCTTACACCGAGACCAAGAAGCAGGTTCGTCAGGAGAAGGTGGGCGCTGCCAAGAAGGCCGCTGCTGCCGCGCTGACCGCTGAAGGCTTGGATGCGGACAAGGCGAAGGGTCTGTTCAAGGAGCTTGAAGCCGACATCGTTCGTAACGCGATCCTGGACACCGGTCTGCGCATTGATGGGCGCGACACCAAGACGGTGCGCCAGATTATCGCTGAAGTGGGCGTGCTGCCGCGTGCACATGGCTCGGCGCTGTTCACCCGTGGCGAAACCCAAGCGCTGTGCGTTGCCACGCTGGGCACCGCGCAGGACGAGCAGGTGATCGACGCGCTGGAAGGCGAGTATCGCGAAAACTTCATGCTGCATTACAACTTCCCTCCCTACTCGGTGGGCGAAGCTGGCCGCATGGGCTCCCCGGGCCGTCGTGAAATTGGCCATGGCAAGCTGGCATGGCGCGCAATTCACCCGCTGCTGCCCGCGAAAGACAAGTTCCCATACACTCTGCGCGTGGTGTCTGAGATCACTGAGTCGAACGGCTCCTCGTCGATGGCAACCGT
>CAIZGT010000054.1 GCA_903932545.1 uncultured Rhodospirillales bacterium | reverse complement strand
GGCTGGCGGCGGTGCTGGCGCGATCCCCCTGCCACATCCGGTATCCGACCCGCGCCACCACCAGCAGCGCCCCCAACGCCAGCATGTGAATGGCGGGATAAGAGGGGCTGGGCGGCGCGATCCCGGCAAATGCGATCAGGCCGATCACATACAGCACCGTGCCCGCAATGCTTGCAGCTGCCACGCCGAGCAGGTCGGCCAAGCTGGCAAAGCGCCAATATTGGGTGGCCAGTCGGAACGGCGTTCCCGCCATGGAGAGCGCCACACCGCCCCAGATGATCGGCCAAGCCGGCGAAAACGGGCTGGCCAGCGGGTTGGCGAGCAGCCGCGCGAGCACCACGGCACAACTCGCCAGAATGGCGTCGAGACATACATTGATCGCAATGCGCGTGAAGGAGCGGGATAACGCCATGTGCAGAGCTATAACGATGCAGTCAGCGGGTGGCCAGATCACCCGTGCATCGCTAAACAAATCGGCATGACGCTGCTCGCCTTCCTCCGCCATCTGCTGTTCTGCGCCTGTCTTGCCGCCACCTCCGCCTTGGTGGTGCGGGCGGCGATTGATGCGCGGGTGATGGACCGGCCAAACGCCCGCTCGGCGCATACCATCCCCACCCCGCGCGGTGGCGGCATCGGTATCGTGACCGCCTTCATGCTCGGCATCGCCATGCTCTACGGGTTTGCGCAATTCTCCCGCATTGCCGAGCCGTATTTCCGCGGCGTGATCCTTTCTGCCTTGGTGATCGCGGTGGTCTCGTTCATCGACGACCTTTATAACTGGCCGTTCTCGGTGAAACTCGCTGCCCAGGTGGGGGCGGCAATCACCGCCATTGCATCGGGCCTGTTCGTCAGCGCGATCCGCATTCCGTTCTGGGGGGTGATTGAACTGGGCTGGTTCGGGCCGCTGTTCACCATCGGCTGGATTGTGTTCGTCACCAACGCGATGAATTTCATCGATGGGCTGAACGGGCTGGCAAGCGGTGTGACGTTGATTGCCTGCCTGTTCATCGCAGCCATTGCGGTGTCGCAAGGCGCCTGGTTCGTTTATTTCGCCGCGATGGTGCTGGCCGCTGGGATCATCGTCTTCCTGCCGTTCAATTTCCCGCGTGCGCGCATTTTCATGGGCGATGTCGGCAGCCAGTTCTGCGGCTTTATGTTGGCGATGCTCGGCGTGGCGGCAGCGCGATTTGCATCAGTGGATATGTCGCTCTTGATCTTGCCGATGCTGCTCAGCGGCGTGTTGTTTGATGTGTCGTTCACCCTGGTCCGCCGGTTGTTCAACGGCGACCGACTGACCCAGGCGCATCGCAGCCATTTGTATCAAATCGCGCATCGCTCGGGCATGGATGCGCGGCTGATCACGCTGGTGCAATGGGGGTTTGCGGTGTTGGGCGGGGTGGTTGCAATGGTGTTTGTTGCAAGCCCGCCACAGATCAAGCCTGCTTTGCCGTTGCTGCTGCTGCTGCCGCAAATGGCGTGGCTGGCTTACGTGATGCTGCGCGCCAGGGCGGTTGATCTCGGGGCGTGGTGAGCATCTTCAAGCGACCACAATCTGCGCCTATCTCTCCACCTGATTGCTAATCTGCTGACTTAACGACTTCGCAAAGGAGCGCGCGTGATGCGCCGTCTGATTCTGGGTCTCATCGTTGGATTGCTGCCGCTGGCCGCCGCCGCGCAACAGCAAAACCCCTCCTTCAACCTCGTTAACAAATCGGCCAAGCCGGTGCGCGAATTGTTCGTAACCCCTGCGGGCGATGCAAATTGGGGACAGAACCGCTTGACGAGCGGGGCGGTGGAACCCGGCGGCAAATTCGCGGTGCGTCGCCGGATCGACGGCAACTGCATTTTCGACATTCGCGCCGTTTATGCCGACAACACGCATGAGGACAAGCGCGGGGTGAACACCTGCACCGCGGAGGATGTGGTGGTGGGTGGATCGGCGAAAGCGGCGAATGATCCGAGCTTTCGGCTGACCAATCACCTCAAGCAACCGATCACCGAGCTTGCGGCCACACCCGCAGGCCAGCCGCGCGCTGCCAATGCGTTGAGCGCAGGCGCACTCGCACCGGAGGCCAGCACGATGGTGCATCCGCCGACAGGCAAAGGCTGCATGTTTGATCTGAGGGTGGTGCTGGCTGACGCATCGGTCAAAAACCGCACTCTGGATTTGTGTAAAGTCTCGGAACTGTCGATCCCGTAATCGAGACCGCATGCCAACACCCTGCGAAGGACGGGTTACCCCGTCCTCGCGCAGTGGCGTCGTCCGTTCAAGCGTGGTCTGTCAGCCGTGCGCGGCTTTGCGCGTGGCCGGAGCTTCAGCAGGAGCCGCCTTTTTCGCCGCACCGGCTTCGGCCATGATGCCGCGCAGATCACGCAGGAACGCAGTGCCCTTCAGGGTGCGCTGCACCAGCACCGAACGGCGATCCATCGGGTCAACCTTGCGACGCGCGAGGTCGAGTTCGCCCAAACGGTCAAGCGCGCGGGTGATGGCAGGCTTGGACACATTCAGTTCGGCAGCCAGACCGCGAACCGTGTGTGCGCCGTCCTGCAAGTAACAGGTGAGGAACACACCAAGCTGGCGCGCAGACAAATCCGGGCCGTCGCGGCGAACCAGCGCCACAACGGTATCACGTAAGATACCGACGAGTTGGTCGGCAGTCGGGGAGGTTGCCATTCTCAAGTCCTTTTCACAAACCGACGGGTTTCACCGCCAAAACGTCCGAACGGACGCGACACCGCGAACCGGGCGGAATGCCCGGTGCGGATTGCAGAGATGGTAGGGGCGTGGCTCATTCCACTGCCTCAACCATCAAATTTTTGTGGGCTGCTGCCATTTGGCCAATGGCCTCGGCCAAAGCGCGCACGCCCATCGCCTCACCACCTTCGGGCCGCGCTGGGCGGCTGGTGTCGTTCCAGGCATAGGTGTCCAGATGCGCCCACCGGACACCAGGGGCAACAAAACGCTGAAGAAACAACGCGGCAACCACCGCACCCGCTTGCGGATTGCCGGATACATTGTTCAGATCAGCCACTTTGCTGTCGAGCCATGCATCATAGCCGTGCCAGAGCGGCAGTCGCCACAGCGGATCGGCAATGGCCTCACCGCATGCCAGTAATGCAGCGGCCCATGCATCATCATTGCAGAACAAGGCGGGCAGGTCTGGCCCAAGCGCCACGCGGGCAGCCCCGGTCAATGTCGCGCAGTCTATCAGCAGATCGGGTTTCTCATCGCTCGCCTGCGCCAGCAAATCACACAGCACCAACCGCCCCTCAGCGTCGGTGTTGCCAATCTCCACGCTGAGGCCACGCCGCGTGGTGATAACATCCAAAGGCCGCATCGCCTCGCCAGACACCGCATTCTCCACGCAACCGATTCGAACCGATAGGCGAACGGGCATGTCCGCTTCCATAATGATACGTGCGAGCGCCAAAATGGATGCAGCGCCGCCCATGTCTTTTTTCATGCGCAACATGCCAGCGGCGGGTTTCATATCCAGACCGCCGGAATCGAACACCACGCCCTTGCCGCACAGCGAGATATGTGCGCTGTCCACGCCTGCTTGGCTGCCCGCCCAGGTGAATGCCGCCACCACCGCCGGACGCGGTGAGCCGCGCCCAACCGCTGCAATTGTTGGATATTCCACATCCAGTTGTGCGCCGATGACGCGGCTAAATTGCGCGCCGCACCGCTGCGCGAGTGCCTCGGCCGCATCAGCCAACTCAACCGTTCCCAGCAGATTGGCGGGCATGTTCACCAAATCACGCGCCATATTGATACTGGCAGCGTGGGACATAGCGGCAAGAGCGGGCTCGGATAGCTGCAACAAAGCTGGCGCCCGCCCACCACGGCGGAACTGTGCGAAACGATAGGCCCCCAGACAGAAGCCCAAAACTGCATCATCCAGGCGGTAATCACCGGGCTGCAACTGCCATGCGCCTTCCGGCAAGCGATACGCCAGATCACCAAAGGCGCGATACGAACGCTCACCCCCCAAGCCGATCACCGCCGCCGCCACGCCAGACTCACCGGGCAGCAACAACAATTCCTGCGCTTTTGCGGTAAATCCGACCGCATGCAGATACGCCGCCTGCGTCGGTGCAAGCTGCGCCACAAACGCAGCCAAGCCCGCCGGGCGTAACGGATAGAGCGGCAACGCTGCGATGCCACCAACCACAATCGGTAGGGCGGACTCTTCCCGTATCAGATGCAAATCTTGACGTCTCCCGGTGTTGACAAAAATCTCACCCCCACATCGTTTCTGATATGACAGCGCGATCAAGCGAAAACAAGGTCGTTGCAATGGCGGGATAGAAAATGAACGTAATGTTAATCTGGCGGATAGCTTGCCGCTCACAAGAACTTAATGTGTGTTAAAAAGTGTTCCACAAATCATTATGGCCGGAACAATTTAGCGTGAGCACGCCGCTTGATGGTGCGAAAATTTGGCGCCGGACTGAAACGACAAAGGGCGCACCAGTTGGCGCGCCCTTCTGACCAACAACAACCAGAAATGATGTATTAACTATCTATTCCAGACAGTGCTTGTTCGACCCGGCGCGCAAACGCTGAAGGGTCTCGCGGCAGATCGCCATCTTGCAGCCTTGCGAGGTCAAACAGCAGGTTGGCCTGGCTTTCAACTCCGCGCCCCTCACTGAGTTCTTTGCTCAGCCATAAGATCAACTTATGGCGAGGATTGAGTTCCAACACCGGCGCGGGCGTGAACCCCGCCCGGCCCGCCCGTCGCAACAGGCGCTGCATTTGTAAATCCGGGCCATCTTGGGCTGCCAGCACAACGGCGCTGTCCACCAGCCGGTCCGTCCCACGCACATCTGACACATCCGCGCCCAATGCCGCCTTCAACGCGTCCACCAAGGCCGAAATATCCGCCGACTCACCCTCAATCTCGGGTGCGGCGATCTTGGACAGGTCAGCCGCGGATTGCGTCACGCTGCGGATCGGCTTGTCCTCAAAACTCTCCAACCGCTCCGGCCAGAACGAGTCGATCTGGTCATCAAGCAACAGCACTTCCACCCCACGCGCGCGGAAGCCCTCAATCTGCGCAGATTTGGCGAGCAATTCGGCGTTGTCGCCGGTGAGGAAGTAAATCGCCTCCTGGCCTTCCTTCATGCGACCAACATATTCGGCCAGCGACACCAGCCCCTCTTCGGTGGACGAGCGAAACCGCGCCAACTGCGCCAGTTCGGTGCGATGCTCGCTGTCTTCCCACAGCCCTTCCTTCAGCATTGCGCCAAAATTGCCCCAGAATTTCGCGTATTCCTCGGCGTCCTTGGCGCGGGATTTCAACTCGCTCAGCACGCGGTTGGTGACGGCCTTGCGGATGCGGGCGAGCACCGGCGTTGCTTGCAGCATCTCACGTGAGACGTTCAGCGGCAGATCCTCGGTGTCCACCACGCCATGCACGAAGCGCAGATAGGGTGGCAGCAATTCGGCTTCATCGGTGATGAACATCCGCCGCACATGCAGGCGGAGTTTCGACACACGCTCGCCCTCCACCGCCTCGAACGGCTTCATCGAGGGGATGAACAGCAACGCCGAGAACTCGATATTTCCTTCCGCGCGCCAATGGATCGTCGCCGCCGGGCTGTCCCATTGGTGCGACACATGGCGGTAGAATTCGGCGTATTGCTCCTCCGAAATCTCCGATTTCGGCTTGCGCCATAGGGCGGTGCCCTCGTTGGCGGCGAGTTCCTTGCCGTCATGATCGACCATGACCGGGATGGTGATGTGATCGGCCCATTTGCGGATGACGGTTTCGATGCGCATCGGCTCCAGATACTCATCGGCGTCGGATTTCAGATGCAGCACGATGGTGGAACCCGCGTCGTCGCGCGCGGCTGGGGCCATGG
>CAIZGT010000053.1 GCA_903932545.1 uncultured Rhodospirillales bacterium | reverse complement strand
CGACAAGGCGGCGAGTGCGAGACCAGGGGCGCCGAACAAGCCCACGGCTGCGGTGACGCCGATGTAGTTGTTGAAGCGGATGCTGCCCTGAAACACCGAGGTGAATTGCGCCCCGTTCAGGCGGAGCCAGGGCGAGAGAGCCACCATGATCGCGGCCACGATGACGGTCGAGAGAACCAAGGTGAGCGCCAATGCGCGCACCGGCAGATCATCAAGATGGGCAGTGGCAAGGCTGTGGAAGAACAGCGAGGGGATGAGCACGTAATAGACCAGCCGCTCGGCTTGCGGCCAGAACAGCTCTTGCACCAGAGCGATCCGGCGCAGCGCGTGACCGAGTGCGATCAGGGCGGCGGTGGGGGCCAACGCGAGAAGGATGGTTGCGAACATCATAGCGCAATCGCATGCGGCTATGGGTTTGGCCAGCCTGCTGTGACCAAGCCGCTGTTGCGCTGGCGATATTTTTTGCGGCCGGTCGGCGGGGCAGATTGACACGGCTGGGCTGGTTCAGTTTGATCATGCGCAAGGTCTCAGCAGAAGGCCGGATAGGAGAGATAAATGGCGCGCACCGGGCGGATTTTCGAGCAGCTGAATCGTCGCCAGTTTTTGGCAAGTTCCGCAGCCGGTGCCAGTTTTATGGCAGCTTCGCCTGCATTCGCGCAGAAGGCGGATGTCGATTTGCATCTGCCCGGCGGATCGGGTGAACGTGAAGTGGCGAAACATTTTGCCGATAAGCAGGACTTGATCCTGCTGCGCAACCGCCCGCCCTTGCTGGAAACGCCGATGTCGGTGTTTGACCAAGGCGTTTTTACGCCGAACAACAAGTTCTATGTGCGCTGGCATTTGGCCAATATTCCGACTGAGATCGACGTTGGAACCTTCCGCCTCAAAGTGCGTGGTTTGGTGAACACGGAATTATCGCTGTCATTGTCTGAGTTGTTGGCCATGCCGCGTGTTGAGGTGGCGGCGGTGAACCAGTGCTCGGGCAACTCACGCGGGTTTTTTCAGCCGCGTGTGCCCGGCGGTGAATGGGGCCATGGCGCGATGGGGTGCGCCAAATGGACCGGCGTGCGGCTGCGCGACATTCTGGATCGGGCGGGGGTGAAGCCAGGGGCGGTGCAAGTTCGGTTCAACGGGCTGGACGAGGGGGCGATAGCCGAGACTCCGGACTTTGTGAAATCGCTCGATGTCGATCACGCCAGAGACGGCGAGGTGATCGTGGCGTTTCTGATGAACGGCGCGCCGTTGCCGCTGACGAATGGCTTCCCAATCCGGCTCGTGGTGCCGGGGTGGTATGCGACCTATTGGATGAAGATGCTGTTCGACATCGAGGTGTTGGACCGGGTGGACGACAATTTTTGGATGAAGACGGCCTATCAAATCCCAGATACGGCGGGTGCCAATGTGAAGCCGGGCGAGACCGGCTTTAAGACTGTGCCGATCAATCGGATGATCACACGCTCGTTCGTCACCAATCTCGCCTCTGGCCAGACTGTGAAACGCGGCGCGCCGTTGGCGCTGCGCGGGATCGCGATGGGCGGCGATGTGAGTGTGGCTGCGGTGGATGTGTCAGTCGATGGCGGGGCGACTTGGAAGCCCACAAAGCTCGGGCGCGATGAGGGGCGGTATGCCTTCCGGGCCTGGAGCGCCGAGCTTGCGCCTCCCAAAGAGGGGAAGTTTGAGGTGATGGTGCGCGCCACCAACACGCGCAAAGAAACCCAGCCGATGACGCCGATCTGGAATCCGGGCGGCTATATGCTCAACACGATTGAGACGACGAGCCTCAGTGCCGTCTGAAGCAGACAGTTCAAGGGAATGAACATGCGACATGCACTACTTGCCGCCCTGTTTCTGACAGGGATTGTTGTGCCCGAGG
>CAIZGT010000052.1 GCA_903932545.1 uncultured Rhodospirillales bacterium | reverse complement strand
TTCAATGTTGCCGTAATCAGCGCATACCGACATTGCAAGACAATCGCCCCAGCCCGATCGCCTTCATAACCACACTCCGCAATTTTCCAACCCCGCGCGGGCCACTTCGATGCCGTTGGCGGGGTTCACCACGGCGAAGGTTTTGCCGGAGGCAGGGGGGACCAGCTTGCCGCCGATCAAATGAACGCCAGACAACGCGCGTGCCAGCGCCTTTTCATCAAGCGTTATTGCCAGGGGGGCGGTTGGAAAATGGGTGTCGGGCATGGGTATTCCTCCTCTTGTGACTGTCATATAGAGGGGGACAGAACGGGGACCAATCCCTTCACAGCCGAAGAAACGGAAACTTTCGCCGATGACCACTGCAAAACCGACCGGACCACTCGCGGGCCTGCGCGTTCTCGACCTCACGCGCGTGCTGGCCGGGCCAACCTGCACACAGATGTTGGGCGATCTGGGCGCTGAAGTGATCAAAATTGAGAAGCCGGGTGCGGGTGACGACACGCGCGGCTTCGCCCCGCCGTTTATGCCGGGCACGCGCGAGAGCGCCTATTTCACCGGCGCGAATCGCAACAAGCGCTCGGTGACGGTGGATATCGCCAAGCCTGAAGGGCAGGCGCTGGTGAAGCAACTGCTCGCCTCGTGCGATATCCTGGCCGAGAATTTCAAGGTTGGCGCGCTGGCGAAATACGGCTTGGGCTATGAACAGATCCATGCCGAATTTCCGAATGTGATCTATTGCTCGATCACCGGCTTCGGCCAAACCGGCCCCTATGCGCCGCGCCCGGGCTATGACTCGCTGGTGCAGGCGATGGGGGGCGTGATGAGCCTGACCGGCGAGCCGGACGGGTTGCCGCAGAAAGTGGGCATTCCGGTGGCAGATTTGTTTGCCGGGCTTTACGGCTGCATCGGTATTCTGGCGGCTTTGCGCCATCGCGACCTGACCGGCATCGGCCAGCAGGTGGATATTGGCATGCTGGACACCCATGTGGCGTGGCTCGGCAATCAGGGCATGAACTACCTCGCCACGGGTGAAAACCCGCCGCGATTGGGCAATCAGCACCCCAATATCGTGCCGTATCAGGTGTTTCCAACGAAAGACGGCTACATGGTGTTGTCGGTTGGCAACGATCCAACCTTCGCGCGCTTCTGTGAGAACACTGGCCTCACGCATCTTCTCACCGACGAGCGTTTCGCCACCAATGCTGCGCGGGTGGCGAATCGGCAGTTGGTGACGGACACGCTGACGCCCGTGATGAAATCGCGCACCACCACTGAATGGGTGGACATGCTGGAGGCGCTGAAGATTGGCTGCGGCCCGATCAACACGCTGGAGCAGGTGTTCGCCGATCCGCAGGTGCAGGCGCGCGGTGTGGTGGTGGAAATGCCACGCGAGGGTGCGCAGGGCGGCATGGTGAAGGTGATTGCCAACCCGGTTCGGCTGTCGGAAACCCCGGCGGATTACCGGATTTCACCGCCCATGTTGGGCGAGCATACCGATGAAGTGCTGGGCGATGTGCTCGGCCTGGACGCGGCAGCGATTGCCGGGCTGCGGGAACGCGGCGTGGTGTGAGCACAAAAAAGCCGACCTGAGCGTGATGCTCAGGTCGGCTTTTTGCGGTCGTGACGTTCGTTTAGACGTGCAGGATATTGGCGCTGCTCAGGCTCACACTGCCAGCCAGCTCAATCTTCATATTGCTGCTGCCCAGCGCCTCGGAGGCTCCGGTTGTGTTGATATACACAAACGTATTGCCGCCACTGGACGCATATCCCACCGAGTAGGCCGCAAAGGAGGTGCCAGCGAGCGCGCCGCTGAAGCTGAGCGCGTGGCCACCGAGGCCGGTGAGGTCGATCAGGTCTCTGCTGGCGCTGAAATTGGCGATCACGTCCATCGAGGTGGCGGTGGAGTCGGCTGCATTGGTGTAGAGGTAGTGGTTGATCCCGCTGCCGCCGGTGAGCTTGTCGGCACCCAGCCCACCATCAATCCACAGGCTGCCGGTCATGCCGGTGCCGCTGATCACGTCATTGCCGCCAAGGCCATAGACGAACATCGGCGCGCTCACCGCACTTGAGCCGACGATCTGCGCCAACGGCACGCTATCAGCCGAAGCACCGCCGACGATCACATTGATCGGCTGTGCGCTGGTGCTCACGCCGGTGGTGGTGTCAGTGGCGGTGACGTTGAGGGCGAACAAGTAGCCACCCGGTAGGCCATATTTTCCCACCGACAACGTGGCGGTGTTGGATGTGCCAGCCACGCTGAAATAGCCCGAACTCGCCCCACTCAGCGCGTAGGTGTAATGGTCGGTGGAAGCGCCGCCGCTGACGGAGATCGCCGCGAGTGCGGTTCCGGAGAGGATGCCGTTGCTCACCTGCCCGGCGTTGAGCGAGGTTGTAACGGCCGCCAGCGAAATCGTCTGTGGTGTGGTGGTGGGCGTTGGGGTGGAGGTTGTGCTGCCCGCGACGTTCCAGCCCAGCAAATCCATCGCCGTGACGTCTGCGGCGCTGAAGCTGTTCACCACGCCCGCATTGGAGAAGGCATCGAGTGCGTTATTGCCCATCGACGACGCCCAATCGCCGCCATCGCCGCCCGAGACGGTGTTGAGTGCTGCGATGCTGGTTTTGCCGCCATCAGCCGAGAGATAGCCCGGCGTGGTGGCGGAGAAATCGCGTACGCCGGAGGAGGCGTAATGGAACAAATCCATCACCGAGTAGCTGTTGGCGTAGCTGCCGATCGTGCCGCCATTCAGCGTCTGGCGGCCCATCACCTCGGTCAGTTCATGCAAAGCGGTGCCGAAGAAATCATAGGTGCCGGACGCCACGCCGTTGGTGTCGCTATAGGTAAACGGCAGCGAGCTGGAGAAGCCAATATAGCCGTCGGTGGACGTGCCGTTGGCACTGGCAAGTCCGAGCGCCTTCGCCTCAGCGGTGGTTGTCCAGAAATTCCCGCTCACCGGCGCGGTCGCCGCGAGCGAGGCAACTGCTGAGACGTCGGTGGTGGAGGTGGCATCGGACGCCAAAGCGTTGCGCAGGGCGGAATAGCTGTAGCCGCTGAGATAGCTGATGCTGGAGCCGAGCGCGTTGCTGCCCAGGCTGGAGCCCATCACTTCGCCATAGCCGACCGAAATGTTGATGGTCACCGCGTCAGTGAAAGTGCTTTCCAGATAGGCCACCGCCGCCAGGATGCCGGATTTGAAGGCGCTTGGGGCTGATGCGACGGATGAATCCCAGGTGATATTGATCACGAAGGGCGAGGTTGAGCTGGTGGTCGTGGTGGTTGTGGTGGAGCCACTGGCTGACCCGCTGCTGCCAGCTTTTGCTGCCGAGCCGCCGCCATTGGGGGCATCGAGGAAGGTGATGCCAACATTGTCGCTGGCACCGTGATGGCCGGCGCTGGGTGCGAAGCTTGATGGGTCTGGCATGAAATCGGGTGTCGCGGCCGTGGGGGATGCGGCGAAGGTATTGTCGTCCGACCCAAACAGGCCGGAAAATGGCTTATTATTGTTACCCACGACGAATCCTCCAAGGCGGTTAGCTTCTAGGAACGAATATATTCGTGCGTCCGATGGAGACGAAGTGAATTTACGGTGAGCAGATGCCATTGCCCAACTATCAACCCGTATTCATTGCAATGATGGGTAGAGTCGGCCGTGGTTTTACGTCCAAGCGCTTCTAAGGGCCAGGACACCAACTCACGCGCCTTATAACCTTTATGCCAACAGCAGGGCGCGGAGATTGCCGAAATCCACTGGCACTTTGACCTCGTTCTCCACAATCGGCTCGGCTTAGAAGCCGATTTCCGGGCCGGTTTCGTCGATCATTCGCACCACCGGCCACTGCAAGCGTTGCCGACATCTGCACGCCGCGCGCATCGGCGGGAGCAAGTCGATGAATTTCGACATATAGCAATGAAATAAATCTTCAGGGTCGTTGGCTAATGCGCAACAATATTCCGGAGAATGTTGCTGTTGGAGCTTGAAATGTCGATGTGCAGCCGCATTGGTTTACTGGTTGTTTTGGTGTTGCGGTGTGCATTCGGCCTCGCGCCCGTGCAGGCGCAGCAACTCACCACATTCAGCTTTGGCGGGTTTGGCGATGGCACCACGGTGACAGTCAGTTTTATCGGGACCGATTTGAACGCTGACGGAGCCTACTCCACGCTCGCATCGCCTTCTGGTGAGGTGAGCAATATCAGCGTCAGCTTCTCGGGTGGCTCAATCGTGCCGTCGTTTACCGACACCAGCGCCAGTGGAGACTTGGTCTATATCGCACAGGTCGGATTGGCACAGGCGGTTTTTGGCTTCCCGATCAACACTGTGGGCGATGGAGTGCTCGCGGTGTCTGGCGCCAATCAATCGGGGCTGACCGAGCTGGGATCGTATTCACTCACGGGTGGGGACTGCAACGCGTTTGGTGGGTACCGCGCGTTGCTGCAAAGCATGCAGTGCGCTTCGCTCACGTACACACCATATATTAGCGGATCACCTGGAACAGCGTTTACGCAAATTGCTGTGCACGAGCCGGTGAGCTTTGCGCTGTTGGGCTTGGGTATCGCCGGTCTTGCAGTGGTGCGTCGTTGGCGTGGTGCGGTGAGGGTCTAACGCACAAACTCACTCGCCTTATAGCCTTGTGCGAACAGAAGGGCGCGGAGATTGCCAAAATCCACCCGCGCCTTGGCTTCGTTTGCCACAATCGGCTTGGCGTGAAAGGCGATGCCGAGGCCTGCTTCGCGGATCATATCGAGGTCATTCGCACCATCGCCCACAGCAAGCGTGGCCGACATCTGCACGCCACGCGCCTCGGCGAGTTCGCGCAGGATTTCGAGCTTGGAGTAACGGTCCAGAATCGGCTGGCCGGTTTGGCCGGTGAGCGCCTCACCGTCATCGAGCAGTGTGTTGGCGCGGTGGATGTGGAAACCAATTTTCTCGGCCACACGCCCGGTGAAGAAGGTGAAGCCGCCCGAGACCAGCGCGGTGGTGGCGTTGTTGGCTTTCATGGTGCGCACCAACTCAATCGCCCCAGGGGTGAGTTGTGTGGCTTCCCACGTCTTTTCGAGCGCATCGAGCTTTAGTCCCTTCAGCATCCCGACCCGCTCGCGCAGTGCTTGGGCGAAATCAAGTTCGCCGTTCATACTGCGTTTGGTGATGGCGGCGATCTCGGCCTGAATGCCCGCATAGGCGGCGAGTTCGTCGAGCGTTTCTGACGTGACGATGGTACTATCCATATCCGCCACCAGCACAGCCTTGCGCCGGTTGCGCGACTTGGTGACGATGGCGTCAATCGGCTGATGTTCCAGCGCCTGCTCGATGGCGGCTGGGTTCGGATCGCCCTTGAACGCGATATCGACCGCCTCGCCCGGGGAGAGCATATGAACGGCATGGCCGCCAACAACTTCGCGCACCCGTTCAATGACGGGGGTGGACAAAGTGGTTGCGGTGCGGTCGGCGACGAGGGTGAGGATGTTGGTCATAGGCGTGGTGTATGGGCAGGCGAGGGCAGGGGCAAGATGCGCCACGCTCTGATCGTTGCAGGCCCGACTTGCAGTGGTAAATCGGCTCTCGCGCTGGACCTCGCCGCGCGTTTGGGCGGGACGATTATCAACGCTGATTCGATGCAGGTTTATCGCGAATTGCGCATCGTGACCGCGCGGCCTTCATACGCGGATGAGGCGCGGGTGCCGCACCGCTTATATGGCGTCCGCCCCGCCGCCGAACCGGGCAGCATGGCGTGGTGGCGTGCCGAGGCGTTGGCTGCGATGGCGGCGTGTGAGGGGCTGCCGATATTATGCGGCGGCACCGGGCTTTACCTCTCGGCTCTGACACAGGGCATTGCCGATATTCCGGAGCCGGAACCGGCGTGTCGAACCGAGGCGCGGGGGCTGCTGGTGGAGATTGGCGCACAGGCGCTCCATGCGCGGCTGGCTGAGGCGGATCCGGTGACGGCGGCGCGGCTGCGGCCTTCCGACTCTCAGCGCATCGCGCGGGCTTGGGAAGTGTGGCGCAGCACCGGGCGCGGCCTGGCGGATTGGCAGGCGCAGGCGCACAGCCCGACGGGGTGGCGCTTCTCCGCAATTGTGCTTGATCCGCCGCGTGATGAACTCCGCGCCGGGTTGCGCGCAAGATTTGAAGCGATGATCGGGCAGGGGGCGTTGGCGGAAGTCTCTGCTTTGCTCGCGCTGCAACTCCCATCTGAATTGCCAGCAATGCGCGCCCAAGGCGTGCCAGAATTGGCGGCGCATTTGCGCGGGGAAATCACGCTCGATGCGGCCATCAGC
>CAIZGT010000051.1 GCA_903932545.1 uncultured Rhodospirillales bacterium | reverse complement strand
GGGCCGCCGCGGTGCTGCATATAGGGCTGGCCCTGGGCGTTGGCGGTGGCGAGATAGAAGCTATCGCGCTCAGCCAACCATCCGGCGAGGTCAGGCGTGATCTCGGTGCGAAACCCGCCAGACTCTGCCTTGCGGGCATAGCTCGCTCTTGAGCCACGGCGGGTTTGCGCCGCTTTGACGGCAGGCGTGAAGAAGATATCGCTCGGTGATTTCGGGGCGGCGTCCATGGCAACCTCTTTGTCGATAACCTACCAATTGAAGCTGTGTGGCGCGGAATATCTCCCGCACCACACAGTTCGGCTTTAGGCGGCAAGGCGATTGGCGGGGCCAACTTTTGGGAAGTCGATATCGGTCTGCGCCACGTTGTTGAGCGTGTTGGTGAAGATGTTCAGCACTGCTTGGCCAACCAACTCGATGACCTCCGCATCGCTGAACCCAGCATTGCGAACGCTCCACAGATCGGCATCGGACACCCGGCCAGCCTGATCGACAACACCTGCGACGAACCGCAGTGCAGCCTCGGTTTTGGCGTCGGCAGCACGGGCGCTGCGTGCCTGCTCCAGATCGGCATCACTCAGCCCGGCCTTGCGACCGAGGAAGCTGTGAGCTGCGAGGCAGTAATCACAGCCATTGCGTTCAGCGACGGTCAGCGCAATCTGTTCGCGCAGTTGAGGGCTGAGTGTGCCGCCCGACAGCGTGGAACTCAGATTGAGCAGCCCTTCCAGAACGGCGGGGGATTGGGCGGTGACGCGGTAGAGATTGGGCACGATGCCGATGGAACGCTGAACGCCATCAAGCAAGTCGCGGGCACGGCCTTCAGCGTTGGCAGGCACAATTGCAGGGATGCGGGACATTGGAACAATCCTTTTTTCGACCCAACAGGCGCCATGCCCGTTGTCTGAACAGATATCTATGCCTTTCAATTTCGGTTATGAATTGCGCGTTTTGAGCTTTTCTGTTTCAGATTGAGCAATAATGACCGACCGTCTGGACAACATCGCAATCTTCGTCGCCGTGGCCGAGCATGAAAGCTTTGCCGAAGCGGCGCGTCGTCTCAACCGGACGCCCGCGGCGATCACACGCGCGGTGGCGACGTTAGAGGAGCATCTGCGCATCAGGCTGCTCAACCGCACCACGCGTTCGGTTTCGTTGACCGATGAGGGCGCGCGTTATCTCGAAGTTAGTCGTCGGTTGTTGGCCGCTTATGGTGAGTTGGAGGGGCTGGAGACGCAGGCAGATCGCGTGCAGCCGCACGGTATTCTCCAAGTCACCGCGCCTGCGATGTTTGGCAGGCTGCATGTGCTGCCCGCGATATCCTCGTTCCTCAACCTCTATCCAAAGGTGGATATCCGCGCGCTATTTCTCGATCGCGTGGTATCGCTGGTCGATGAAGGTATTGATGTGGGAATTCGGCTGGGTGATTTGCCGGACTCATCTCTCCGCGCTGTGCGCGCCGGGCAGATCAGCATGGGCGTATATGCCAGTCCGGATTATCTCGCGCGCCACGGCACGCCGCAGACGCCACAGGATTTGGGAAATCATGCAACGATCAGCAGCCTTGCGGTGCATCCGATCCCGGATCGGTGGTCGTTCGATGGGGCCGGTGGCGTGGGGCATGTGGCGATCAAGCCACGCTTGGTCGTGAACACCAATGACGCCGCTGCGGATGCGGCGGCTGCCGGGTTGGGGCTGATATTTCAAGTCTGCTACCAAGTGGATGCCCATTTGCGATCCGGCGCGCTGCAGCAAGTGCTGGTCGATTTCGCGCCGCCGAGCTTTCCCATCCACGTCGTCCACCCCGCCGGGCGGTTCGTGCCTACCAAGCTGCGCCTGTTCATCGACCACGTGGCGAAGGAGCTGCGCGGGCGCTTTGGCTGAGCCGGACGTATTGTTTCAGATTTTGAAATAGAGAACGCCAAAACCACGCAATTCCGTCCGATCCGTCCTGTGCATAGTTTCCCGTTGTCGCGGTGCCGTTGTGGTGTGCCGCCTTAGCTCGGGAGTTCACAATGCGCGCGTCTCACCAGACCATCGAGATCGATGGCGTAAAAATCTTCTACCGTGAAGTCGGAAATCCGCAGTCCCCAACGCTCTTGTTGCTGCACGGCTTTCCCACCTCGTCACACCAGTTCCGTGACCTGATCCCGGCATTGGCCACGGATTACCACGTGATCGCACCGGATATGCCCGGCTTCGGCTTTTCGGATATGCCAGCGCGCGAAGCGTATTCTTACACATTCGACAATATCGCCGAGACCATCGCTCATTTCACCGAGGCGCTGAAGCTCAGCCGGTTTGCGATCTATATCTTCGACTACGGCTCCCCGATTGGCATGCGCTTGGCGCTTCGCAATCCGGAGCGGATCAGTGCGATCATCACTCAGAACGGCAACACTTACACCGACGGCGTGAGCGAGGCGTTTGCGCCGATCAAGGCGTATTGGAATGATCCGAGCCTTGAAAACCGTACTGCTCTGCGCGGTATGCTGACAGCGGCCACCACGCAGTTCCAATACACGCAAGGTGCCGCGGACCCATCGGTGATCGATCCGGCGAGCTACACGCTCGACCAAGCTCTGCTCGACCGTCCGGGCAATGATGAGATTCAGCTCGATCTGTTCCTCAACTATCAGTCCAACCTCGCGGTCTATCAAACGTTCCAGGCCTATCTGCGCGCGCATCAGCCAAAAGTGCTGGCGGTTTGGGGGCGCAACGATCCGTTCTTCATCCCTGCCGGTGCGGAGGCTTTCCGCCGGGATGTGCCGGATGCCGAGGTGCAGTTGGTCAATAGCGGCCATTTCCCGCTGGAATCAGCGTTCGACGAAACCCTCGGCCACATCACCCGCTTCCTCGCCCGCCCAGACGTTGCAGCAAGCCTGCGCGGCTAATCAATCTCAACTCAACCCAACCCGAGAAAGCGAACCCTTCCATGTCAAAGACAATCCTGATCACTGGCGCTGCCACCGGTTTTGGCCGTGATACCGCTGAAACCCTCGCCCTCGCCGGTCACCATGTGTTCGCCTCCATGCGCGACATCGCCGGGCGCAATCGCGCACATGCCGAAGCGCTGCGGGCGAGCGGCATTGCCGTCGTTGAGTTGGACGTGACCAACACCGACTCAGTCACGCATGCAATTGCTGCGGTTCTTGCACAGACCGGCCGTATTGATGTGCTCATCAACAACGCGGGCGTGGCGGCGGCTGGCGTCTCCGAGGCATTCACCGACGCACAAGTGCAGTCCATGTTCGACGTGAACGTGATCGGTGTGCAGCGCACTTTGCGCGGAGTTTTGCCAGCGATGCGCGCGCAGAATGATGGGCTGATCATCAATGTCGGCTCGATCCTCGGCCGGGTGACATTCCCGTTCTTTGGTCTCTACGGTGCCTCTAAATTCGCCGTCGAAGCCCTGACGGACAGCTTCCGCTATGAGGTGTCACAGTTGGGCGTGGAAGTCGTGCTCGTCCAGCCCAGCGCTTATCCGACGAACATGTATGCTGCGATCTTGCAGCCTGAGGATGGCCACCGGGTCCAGGCTTACGGCGAAATCGGCACCATTCCTGGCAAGATGTTCGAGACCTTTATGGGCATCTTCCAGGGCGAAAACGCGCCGAACCCGCATGATGTGGCAGTCGCAATCACCGCCTTGGTTGCACAGCCCAAGGGCGAACGGCCCGAGCGCGTGGTCGTCGGTCAGGCATTTGGCGCGGATGTGATCAATGATCAGACGCAGTCGGTGCAGCACCAAGTGGTCGAAGGGTTGGGCCTGGGCAGTCTTGCCCGTCTGGCAAATCTCACTGCAGCAATCGCTGCCTGAACATCAACCGACCGGCGAGGCCGTATTCTTGCCGGTCGGTTGCGCAGCGCACCTCGCATACATAATCTTGTCATACCGAAAGGATGCCATCATGAGCCGTCCACCGCTCCCCCCGTTTGATGACACAACCGCAGCGCAGAAAGCCCGCATGGCAGAAGACGCCTGGAACAGCCGCGATCCCGCGCGTGTGGCACTCGCCTACACGCCCGACAGCCAATGGCGCAATCGTGCTGAGTTCGTCAGCGGTCGCGAGGCGATTGAGGGGTTCCTGACGCGCAAGTGGCATCGTGAACTCGACTATCGGTTGATCAAGGAAGTTTGGGCGCATTCTGGCAACCGGATCGCGGTGCGTTTTGCCTATGAGTATCATAACGACAGCGGCCACTGGTTCCGCGCTTATGGCAATGAGAATTGGCAGTTTGATGCGGAGGGCCTGATGGAGCGGCGTATTGCCAGCATCAACGAGCACCCAATTGCAGAGATCGAACGCAAATTCCATTGGCCGCTGGGGCGCAGGCCCGATGATCATGCGGGACTGAGCGAACTCGGCCTCTAACTGGGGCGTGTTCAGCAACCCCAATGCGATGATCTAGTAACGCAAAGATTTCCGTTTGAACTGGTTCTCCTCGGACAATCCAGTGGGCGAGGCAGAGACCAAGAAATTTAAAACTTTCGTTATCGCTGCGGGCTTCAAGCTTTCGGAAGTGTTCTGGGCCCACATGCAGACGGTTTTTGTGGTGGTTTACGCCGCCACAAAACTGGATAACTGCTGGGCATGCCACCATTGTTGCTGCTGTATAACCGCTCCGGCCTAAATTGTCGCATCGAACCCGGAGATATTATTCGTCCTCGCGACAGCATCAAGTTGCTCATGCCAAGCCTGCGCGGCTGATGAAGACAATAATGCGGGGGGGGCGTTATCCACCTACAACTGACACACCTGCAGCGGTCAGAATCGCCGGAACCGAAAGCGGGCGCGCATGTGGATTTGCGTCTGCCGGATGACTTCAATGCGGACAGAACCACCGGCGAGCAAATGGTGGGTTGTTGAAAACCGGATTGTGGCCATGTCTCCGCGATGAGCACAATCATCATTGCCATTTTCGCAATCGCCTTGCTGCTTGGCGGTATGATATTCTTCGCCGCCGTGATGGCCCCGTTGGTTTTCACGAAACTGCCCGCTGCGCAAGCTGGACCATTCATTCGTGCGGTGTTTCCGGTTTATTACCTCTACGTGTTGGCCACATCGGCCATCGCAACCCTGGCGCTAGCGGCGCGATGGGAAGGCGCGGTGATGGCCGTGGTGGCGTTGCTAACGATTTGGCTGCGGCAAGGATTGATGCCGAGGATCAACATGCTCAGTGACGCCGCGCAATCTGGCGACGTCGCAGCCAAACGGCGTTTCGACGCAGCGCACCGGATGTCAGTGGTGATCAACCTCGCGCAGATCGTCGCCGCAGGTGTGGTGCTGGCGCGGGTGGCGGCATGACCCGCCGCATCAGCCGCGTCGCGGCGACCGGTGCCGCAAACCCCGCGCGCGCCAATGTCGTGCTTGCCGCCGACTAGCCCGCCGATCACGCCATGGTGCAACTCGTCTGGTTCAAACGTGACCTCCGCCATACTGATCACCGCCCGTTGGTCGAGGCTGCGGCGAGCGGGCCTATCATACCGTTATACGTGGCCGAGCCGGGATACTGGGGACAGCCGGACACGTCGCGAAGACAATATCTCGCGGTGGCCAGCGCACTGGCCGAGTTGTCGTTGCGGCTGGAGCAGCTCGGTGCGCCACTGATCGTTCGCACCGGCACAGTGATAGAATGCCTGGGCCGCATCCACCGCGCCGTTGGGCTGACTCGCATCCTGGCGCATCAGGAGACCGGCAACGCCTGGAGCTTTGCCCGTGACCGTGCGGTGCGCCGTTTTTGCCAAGAGGCGGGCATCACGTTCGTCGAGTATCCTCAATTCGGCGTGGTGCGAGGGCTGCGCGACCGCGACGAATGGGGGGTGCTGTCGGGGAAGATTCTCCGCGCGCCGCCGCTACCGGAACCGGCCCGTCTCATCGCCGCCACGCAGGCCCCGCCGGGCAATATCCCGTCGCCGGAACAACTCGGCCTCGTCGAGGAAGCTTGTGATCAGCCACAGTCAGGAACCCGTCACGCAGCGCTCGCCCTGCTTGACAGCTTCTTCGCCGGACGCGGGGCACATTATCGCCGCGCCATGTCTAGCCCGCTGGCCGGTGCCGATGCATGTTCACGCCTGTCGGTGTCGCTTTCCACCGGCGCGATCTCGATACGCGAAGCGTTGGCAGCTTGCTATGCGGCGCGCAACGGGCGAGCGGCAGTGCCACTCACTGCTATTGATAGCCTGATCTCCCGCCTGCATTGGCATTGCCACTTTATCCAGAAGCTGGAAAGCGAGCCGCAGATGGAGCATCGCTCGGTGCATCCAGCACATGAACGGGCACGGGTGGCAACGGCGGACAACGATCCGACGCTGCTTGCCTGGGCCTCCGGGCGCACTGGATATCCGTTTGCAGATGCCTGCATGCGCTCGCTGATTGCGACGGGCTGGCTGAATTTCCGAATGCGGGCGATGGTGACGAGCTTCGCGGTCCACCATCTTGGCTTAGACTGGCGCGCTTGCGGCCTGCATCTCGCCCGGTTGTTCACCGATTACGAGCCGGGCATTCATTGGCCGCAAGTGCAGATGCAAAGTGGACAGACCGGGATCAACACGCCGCGCATCTACAATCCGGTCAAGCAGGGGCTTGACCAAGATCCAACAGGTGCCTTCACCCGGCGCTGGATACCGGAACTGGCGGATATGCCGCTGGCGCTGCTGCAAACCCCTTGGCTGGCCGGATCTGGGTATGTCGCCCCGGTCATCGACCCCAGCCAAGGCATTCGCGACGCCCGTTCGCGTCTGAGCAAGGTGCGCGCCGAACCAGGCTACTGGGCTGCATCACAAGCGGTGTTTCAAAAACACGGCAGCCGCACACGCACCTTTGAGAATGATCACCCGGCCCGCAATCGGGCGATCAAGACGGAGAAGACGGCGATGGCGAAGCGGCAGTTGGCGTTGGAGTTTTGATCCCAACCGCAGAACGCGAACGGGACGCCACATCGTTAAACGCCACACGCTCCTCTCATCGCCACCGCCTGCGCGCCACCAAGAACCCGCGATACGCCCATTCCGCCAGGGTTCCGAAGGGCGGCATAACCAGCAGCCAGCCAAGCCATTTGAAACCTGGCATCATCCGCCACATTGCAGCGAACGCTTCCGCCCCGCTTAGCAATGTGCCGGAGGTTGTGCGCACATGCATCCGCGCCAGTGCCGCCTGCGGCGTCAAGCCTGGCCCCAAATCAGCATCGCCGCGCGTGACATCAACCCATTCGAAGCGCTCTGCGCCTGGGCGCGACTGATAAAACGCGATCTCGCGCGAGCACACTGGGCACCCGCCATCGTAATACACCCGTAAATCCGCCACGCGCGTCACAGCCGCCGCGCCGCGCTGACGGCGGCTTTGCTCCCGGCACCAACGGCCCAGACCCACAGGCGGAGCGGGGCAGAGTGGGACGATAGATGGAGTGCACGTGCCTCGTCGCGATGATGCACCTCGTCCTGCTGACAGATGCACAACGCCGCCCGCAACGCGCCGCCCGGCCCATCCAACGGCAGCTTGCGGATTTGCGCCTCGTAGTGATGATCGACGAATGTCTCCACCGCATCGATCGTGGCATAAACTGCGTCTTTGCCACCCAGCGTCGGCAGAAACCCGGTCAGCCAGCCGGCGACGCGCCAGACCGGCAGCAAAATACTGCGCTGGCCAGACGGGAGCAGAGTGTTGAGTAGATCGAGATGGCCCTGTTCGGTTGCCATATGCGCGTCAGCGAAACGTCGCACTGCCGGGTCCCGCGCGCCTGCGAGGATGCCGCGATAGATCATGACGGCCCCGGTCTCGCCTGCATGGTCTGAACGGATGTCGCCGATCAGGCCGGGAACGCTTTCCGAGAGTTGCGCGAGATCGGTGGTATTGAAGGACGTTGTGATGCTCATATCCGCGATATTATCCCGCAGACCGTGAATGCAAGCCGGGGCTGCTATCGCCAAATTCACCGCTGGCCAGAATTCCGCGTCGGGTGAAAATCTCTGACTTGATCCCAAGCAGCCATTCGGTTGCTCACGATAAGCAG
>CAIZGT010000050.1 GCA_903932545.1 uncultured Rhodospirillales bacterium | reverse complement strand
CGGGATTTTGCCTCCCATGCCGTATTCGAAGAACGCCTTGGTGAAGCGGAAGCCGTTTGAGCCGGCGAAGGCCATATAAATCCCGTCGAGATTGTTTTTGATCGACGAGATATAGGTGCCGTAATCCGGAGCATTCAGCGGCGGCAGAATTTTCTGCACGATCTTGCCGCCCATGTCCTCAAACACGCGCAGGAAAGCACTGGTCTGCTGATGGCCATAGGCAAAATCATCGGCAATCACTGCCATGCGACGCATTTTTAGGTCGGTATAGCAATAAGCTGCCAGCGGCTGTGCGCATTGCCCGGCGGTTGAGGTCGCACGGGCGAAATACTTCGCTGCTCCCTTTTGGGTTGCTTCTTCGAACCCAGCCAGCCCCATGTCAGGCATGTGCTGAGCCTCAAGATAATCACCCACCGCAAGCGCTTCGAATGCGGCGAGCGGGCCGATAATGAGATGCACCTTGTTGCGCTCGACCAGTTCAGTCGTCTTGGTGCGCGCCGAGGCAGGATTGCCCGCGGTGTCCGCCACGATGAGCTCAACCTCACGGCCGCCGATCTTGTTATTGTTCAGCTTAAGCCAGGTCAACATGCCCTGCTCCATCTGAATGCCACCAGCGGCGAGCGGGCCAGTTTTGACGGTCAAAAAACCGATGCGCAGCGGCTCATCAGCGCGAGCGCTTTGGCCGGTAAGCGCAATTGCCGCAGCGCCCATGCTGGTCTGAAAAACAGCGCGACGAGTGAGCTTCATATTTGAACGCCTCCCCAGGTTTTTAATTCGCTCTTGGCAGCGACTGATTACGTAACACCCCGGTCTGTGCCGGATTGCTTGGCCACTTAACCAAACCACACCAGGATGCGCCAGCCTTCCCGCAAGGCCGCCGCATCCTGATGGGATGTTTTATTCTGCCGCCTGCGCGACTTGCGGTTCTTCACGCAACGCGCTCAGGCGCGGATTGACCTGCTCGGCCAACAGCACCATCGAACGCCGCGCCAGCGCCACATCGGCCCAGTCGTGCCCGGCGTAGAGCAAAGTGCCGAAATCGCCGACCTGCTCACGGAAGGCTTCGAGCTTGTCCACCACCTGCGACGGCGTGCCGTAGATGACGCAATCTTCAAGCGCACGATCGGTGGTGACCGCGTCGTCCGGCTCGGCGCGATCGCGCTTGAACAATTCGGAACGACCGGCCTTCTTCATTTTGGTGACGAGTTGGTTGAAATAGAAACGATACGGGCTGTTCGGGCCGGTGGCGTATTCCTTCGCTGTCGCCTCATCATCAGCGATGAACACGCTTTTGGCGACGCGCCAATTGGCGCGCAATGCTGGGCGATTGCCCTGCACACAACCATCCGCATACATCGGCCAATGCGAGGCCACCCATTGCGGCAACAGAAAGTTGGCCGAAATCGGGTCCCAGCCACGCTTGGCTGCGAGTGTGACGCCTTTGGAGAAGGGTGCCACCACGGTGCCGATAATCGGCGGATGCGGCAGTTGCAACGGCTTTGGCATCACGCCCTGGCCAATATCGGCGAGCATCGTGCGCTCAGTGCTGATATTCCAGTATTTGCCTTTGATGTTGTAGGGCGGCTCGGAGCGCCAGATTTCCAGAACTTGCTCGATACACTCGACGAACATCTCGTTCTTGTTCTGATCGATGGTGCCGAACACTTCGGAATCAGACGGCAGTCCGCCGGGCGAGATGCCGAAATTGAACTTACCGTCGAGCAAATGATCCAGCATCGCCACCTCAGCCGCGATGCGTGCCGGGTGCGAATTGGGCATGTTCACCGTGCCGGTGCCGAGGCGCATGTTTTTGATGCGGCCGACCAGGGAGGCCAGGAAGACCACGCATGAGGCGATGTTCTCAGCCTTGTCTGTGGTGTGCTCACCGCAATAGGCCTCGGTGAAGCCAAGTTCATCCGCCAGGATGAAGGCCTCACGATCTTCATGCAGACACTGCCGCCAATCTTTGTCGATCGGATGGATCGGCATGGTGAAGAAGCCGAGATTCATCGAAGCCCCCCAATTTTATTTATTACAGACACCCGATTTAGCAAACGATAAACAGGTTCGCACATAATGTGTTCTGCTGTTTGGTATCAATTTGGTTAATGGTAGCCGGGGTGGCAGTAGGGTGCAAGTCCACGTGTAATTGCACCCTAAGTGCTGAGCTACATGGCAACTTGGGCGACGAGGCCCGCCGCTTCGATGCCCGCTATGCAGCAGGCTTCATCCTGATCGGAGGTGTCGCCGGAGATCCCAACAGCACCGAGCAGGTCGCCCTGTGCAGTCTTGATCAGCACGCCGCCCGGAACAGGAATAACGCGACCACCGCTGGCAGCAGCCAGCGCGCCGACAAAGGCTGCGTTCAACTGGGTGCGGGCGAGGAATTCGCGCGAGCCGAAGCCCATGCCAATCGAACCCCAAGCTTTGCCGAATGCAATGTCAAACCGGAGAATTCCGGCTTTGTCTTCGCGTTTGAAGTTCATCAGATGCCCGCCCGCATCCAACACCGCCACCACCAGCGGGGCGAGGTTGCGCTTGCGGCCCTCGGCGAGCGCCACGTCGGCAATCGTTTCACACAGTTCGGCGGTCAGTTTGGTTGGCGACATCACTTATCTCCTTTTGCGGCCCAATAGCTGGGGACCCAACATGTGTCTTTGGTGGCATGGCCATCAGCCACGGCCTGTTCATAGATGTCCTTGGCGCGGGCAGCCACAGGCAGATCGAAGCCTTTTGCGTGCGCCTCCTCCACCATCAGCCCGAGGTCTTTGGCGATCCCGCCAAGATCAAACGTGGCCATCCCGCCGTCACCACCGGCCAGTGCCGCGGCAACGGCGGCACCGCGATTCTTCAAGCCGTTGTTGGCACCAGTGGTGTCGCAAAAGACGTCGATGAGCCAAGCCGGATCGCGCCCCAGATCACGAATGAGTGCCATCGATTCGCCCATTGCCTGCCAATAGACCGCGAGTGGCAGATTGATCGCGAGTTTCATCGCCGCACCGCTGCCAATCGGTCCGATATGCTCGATTCGGCGGCAGAGTTGTTCAAGCACCGGCATCGCGCGCGCCACATCCCCCGCAGCGCCACCGGCTAGGCCCAACAATTTCCCATTGCGCGCAGGGCCAGTGGTGCCGCCCACCGGGCAATCGATCATTGCCCCGCCTTTCGCGGCAACCTCGGCTGCAAGCGCCTTTTCCACATGCGGGCGGACGGTGCTCATTTCCACGATCAGCTTGCCGTGCAGATCGGTGGCCAAAATGCCGTGCTCCGCATGGAAAACGGCTGTCAGCACATCGGCATCGAACAATGAAATGAGGGTGATCTCACTCGCCGCGACCGCATCCGCGGCGGTCGCGGCGAGCGTGGCACCGGCGGCGACAATCGGGGCGGCTTTGTCGGCGGAGCGGTTCCAGACAGTGAGTTCATGCCCGCATTCGATCAGGCGCAACGCTATCGCGCCGCCCATTTTGCCGAGCCCGATTATGCTGATCTGCATTGAATTCTCCCCGAAATCGGCCGTCTTGTGGCGCCGCTCGCCTGACGATATGCTATCAATCGATAAAAAACCAGAGGGGGAAATCATGTCCGCATCCATCGGCATTATCGGTTTGGGCATCATGGGCGGTGCGATGGCGCGCAATTTGGTGGAGGCGGGTTGGATGGTGTTCGGCTACGACACCTCATTCGAGCGACTTGCCGAACTCGCGGCCATCGGCATCAAGCCTTGCGCGTCGGTGACGGAACTTGTGAAGTCCACCGAGACGATCATGACTTCCCTGCCCTCGCCCAAGGCCTGTGCGGCTGTGGCGCAGGAGATTGCTGCCTCCGGCACCACGCGCCGCGTGGTGATTGAGGCCAGCACGCTGGCGCTTGCCGACAAGATGTTCTTTCACGACACGCTCAAGGCTGCCGGGCATGAGCCACTGGATTGCCCGATCAGCGGCACCGGGTCGCAGGCGGCGGCGAAAGACTTGGTGATATACGCCAGCGGTGATCATGACACGATTGAGGCGCTGCGCCAATGCTACGCCGCCTTCACCCGCGCGGTGCACAATGTCGGCACGTTCGGCAACGGCACCAAAATGAAGTATGTGGCGAATTTGCTGGTTGCCATCCACAACGTGGCCACGGCTGAGGCGATGGTGCTCGGCATGAAAGCCGGGCTTGATCCGGAGCAAATTTCCAGTTTGATCGCCGGTGGTGCTGGCACCTCGCGCATTTGGGAATTGCGCGCGCCGATGATGGCACGCAATGAGTATCTGCCTGCGACGATGAAGATTGATATTTGGCAGAAGGACATGGACGTGATCGGCCATTTCGCCACAGCACTGGGCGTGCCGACCCCCACCTTCTCTGCCACCATCCCGATTTATGCCGCAGCACAAGCCCAAGGCCACGGCTTGGAGGACACCGCCGCCGTTTGCGCGGTGCTTGAGACGATGACCGCGATGAAGCGTTAACAGGAGCGTATCAGCATGACCGAAGCGGCACAGGCGATCTCGGCGCGGTATGGTGCCACCCTCTCCCGCTTCGGCGTGCAAGGCTCGAACTGGAACGACACGCTGGCGGTGATGCTCGCCCACCGCTCGGTGCGCCATTTCACCAGTGAGGCGCTGCCGGATGGCACATTGGAGACGCTGATTGCCGCGGCACAATCAGCGTCAACGTCATCGAACATGCAAACATGGTCGGTGGTGGCATTACGGACCCCGACACGCGGGCCAAAATCGCTGATTGGGCTGGCGGTCAACGGCAGGTGAACGATGCGCCGTTGCTGCTGGCCTGGATCGCCGATCTGTCGCGCGCAGAACGGATCGGTGTGGCGGCGGGCCGCGAGATGGCGGCGCTGCCATACACCGAGGTTGCGATCACCGCGATGATCGATGCCGCACTGGCTTCCCAAAATGCGGCGGTTGCAGCGGAGTCGCTGGGGCTTGGCGTGTGCTATCTCGGCAACATGCGCAATCAGCCGGAGAAGGTGGCCGCGTTGCTAAACTTGCCATCGCAATCTTTCGCGGTGTTCGGCCTTTCCGTGGGCTACCCCGATCCAGCACGCGCCACGCCGCTGCGACCGCGTCTGCCGCAGGAAGTGGTGCTGCATCGCGAGCGCTACAACGCAACAGGGGAAGCGGCGGGGATCGCCGCCTATGAAACCCGTTTCACATCGCATCAGCGTGAAGCCGGCCTGCCGCAATCCGGCTGGACTGCGCGCGTGCTCGACCGGCTTGGCACCGTTAGCGGTCTTAGCGGACGTGAAACGATGCGAGCCTCGCTGAAGGCGCTGGGCTTCCCGCTCGACTAAACCAGCACGCTGCCCGGCCATTCCAGCAACTCATCGGTGTAGACCTGAAAGCT